>JAZORW010000211.1:0-2119 GCA_045656805.1 Eubacteriales bacterium
CGCTGGGCAAGGGACAGGGCAAGGCGGCCACGGCGGCTGCCGCCCTCTGCCAGGGTACGCAGGCGGACTTTATTCACGGCGGCCAGCGCATTCTCCGAGGCGGAGAAAAAGGCACTGCCGAAAAGCATTAAAACATACGCAACTATCAGGGGGCCCATTGGGCAGGATCACTCTCCTTAAAGAAAAGTAGAATTATAATACAGTATAGCAAACCTACCCTATCTTGTCAAGGCGACGCCTTTTTTACGCCTAACCGACCCTAAAAGTGTCAGGGATCCCACGTATAGGCAGAGCATAAACAGCATCTGCGCCAAAAGCCACACCAGGGATGCCCTACCCCCGCCCAAGTCAAAGGCCCCGCGGGTCACAGCCATGGCTACCACTGCAGCCAGACATGGACGAGCCAAAGAGCCCCATAGATCAAAGACGAGGGGCACCCTACGGCACAGCCTACATAGGCTGAAGGACAAATTCACCGCCTCTGCCAAAAGAATGACGTATAAATATCCGCTGGGTCCCAGCCAGGGAAGCAGGATCAGCACCAAAAGAATACTGATAAACGAGTCACCGATGTTTACCCACATAACGAACACCTGCTCCCCAAGACCCTTCAGGGCACAGTCGGTGACGTGGTCTAAAAACATCAGAGGGATCACCCAGGAAAGTAACCCTATATACCTCCCGGCCTCTGGGCTACTGTATAGACAAGTGCCTATATCCCCGGAAAACACCCCTAAAACAGTGGTGCAACCGATGCCCCCCGCCAGAGCCATACCCAGTGCCCTGGATACCACCCGCCTGACGTCCTCCTGCTTGCCCTGGGCCCGACTTTCAGACACCACAGGCACCAGAAGCGGAGAAAAGGAGGCGAGGATCCCCATGGGATACATCACCACAGGTAAAGTCATGGCACTGATCACCCCAAAGGCGGCGATGGCCTGGGATCTGCCGGCTACCCCAGACAGCATCAGTGCCACGGGGATCAGCATATGCTCCAGGGTCAGAAGTCCTGCACGCACGTAGGAGGAAAAGGCAACCGGCAGGGCAATAGACAGCATTTGCCCGGTGAGCCCACGGGCATCTCCCCCGCCTGACAAACGGCGTAGGTGCCATAGGTATCCCACACCCAAGAGAAGAAAGCTGACCAGCTGTGCCAAAACCGCCCCAGCCACCACAGCGGCACAGGCATATTCCAAGCCCAGCGGTGCCAGCCGCCCCAGCAGTAGCAGGGTAAACAGCACCCGTGCCCCTGCCTCTGTTAACTGTATAAAAGAGGCTCCCCCCATCCGCCTGATGGCGGTAAAATACCCCACCATCACGCTACACAGGGAAATGGGCACCAAAGAGAGGGAGAGTAAACGCAGAGACAGCACCGTGCGACCATCTCCCAACAGCACCCGCCCGATGATGGGCGCAAACAAAAGAAGCACCACCGTGGCGGTGAGAGAAAAGCAGAGAGCATAGACAGTGGCACGCCTAAGGGCACCTTTGGCTCGCCCATCCTGCCCCCGTGCCAATTCCTCCGACACCATGCGGGTCACCGCTAACCCTACACCCGAGGTGGCAAAGGTAAGGGCAAAATTCTGCACGCTCATGACCAGGGCGTATAGCCCCATACCCTCTGCCCCCACGTGGGAGCTGAGAACCCCGTTGTAAAAGACACCCACAGTACGTATCAGGGTAGCTGCCAGTGCCATATACAGGGCATTTTTCCAAAAGCTTCGGCTACGACTATTCATATTCTCCCCCCCATCCTCTCCATTTTATGGTGGGGGGAAATTTTCAATGCCACACAGCGATAAGCGACCGCTTTCGCCACGGGAGACGGATAAAATGGTGTGGGAGGTGATACCATGAATGCACAGTGTAGGTGTGCGGGGGAGCTGGAGCAGATCGACCCCGCCCTGATTTTCCCCAACCCTGCCCAGCCAAGACGGAACATTGTCCGTGAAGAGCTGGAGGGGCTGATCGACAGTATCAAGGAATGGGGCATTCTCCAGCCCCTGCTCATACGCCGTGGGCAAAAGGGAAGCCACACCCACTACGAGCTGATTGCAGGGGAAAGACGCCTGCGGGCTGCCATCTTGGCAGGAATGGGGAGGGTGCCCTGCCGTGTACT
>JAZORW010000212.1:0-1690 GCA_045656805.1 Eubacteriales bacterium
TGGGTATAGATCAGCTCTCTCTGCTGATTCATAACGTCATCGTATACCAGCACGTTCTTACGGCGGTTAAAGTTCAGGCTCTCCACCTTCTTTTGTGCGTTGCGAATAAAGCCTGTCAGCATTTTGGCTTCGATGGGGGTATTCTCGTCCAGACCCAGCCGTGACACGGTACCGGCCATACGGTCTGCACCGAACAGACGCATCAGGTCGTCCTCCATGGACAGCATAAACAGGGATTCACCGGGGTCCCCCTGACGTCCGCTACGGCCCCTCAGCTGGTTGTCGATACGGCGGCTCTCGTGTCGCTCGGTACCCAGGATAAACAGACCTCCTGCCTCTCGTACCTGCTCTGCCAGGGGCTTTATCTCACGGCTGAATTTTTCATGCAGGGTGCGGTAGGTCTCGGCAGCCTCACGGCTCTCCTCATCGGGTTCCTCGGTCTTATCGGCGGCACGGGCGATCGCCTCCTCGCTATAACCCAGGCGACGCATTTCCTTCAGGGTCATAAAGGTGGGGTTACCGCCCAGAAGAATATCGGTGCCTCGACCCGCCATATTGGTGGAAATGGTGACAGCCCCCACCTGACCTGCCTGGGCAACGATCTCTGCCTCACGCTCATGCTGCTTTGCATTCAGAACCGTGTGGGGAATGCCGTTTTTCTTCAGAATAGCGGACAGCACCTCGGACTTTTCAATGGTGGCAGTACCCACCAGCACGGGCTGACCCCTGTCACGGCACGCCTTGATCTGTGCTACAACAGCGTTATACTTACCGCGCTCTGTGCGGAATACCTGATCCTCGTGATCGATACGCTGCATGGGACGGTTGGTGGGAATTTCCACCACGTCCAGGCCGTAAATGTCACGGAATTCCGCCTCCTCCGTCAGAGCGGTACCCGTCATACCGGACAGCTTTCCGTAATTTCTGAAATAGTTCTGGAAGGTAATGGTGGCGAGAGTTCTGTTCTCCTTCTCCACCTTGACCCCCTCTTTTGCCTCGATCGCCTGATGCAGTCCACCGTTATAGCGTCTGCCGGGCATGAGACGGCCCGTAAAGGAGTCTACGATTACCACCTCGCCCCCTCTGACCACGTAGTCACGGTCACGGTGCATCACACCCCAGGCACGGATTGCCTGGCTGATGTGGCGGTTCAGGTCTGTATTCTCAGGGTCGGATAGGTTTTCAATACCGAAATATTTCTCTGCCTTAGCAATACCGTTGGCGGTGAGGACGGCAGTATGTGCCTTTTCATCTACGATGTAGTCCTGCTCGATGGAGTCGTTATCCGCCTTGGCATCCATTTCCTTGATAACGAACTTGGTCAGGGTGCGGGCAAACTTATCTGCCTTTTCATACAGGGCATCCGACTCCACGCCAGGTCCGGAAATGATCAGGGGGGTACGTGCCTCGTCTATGAGGATAGAGTCCACCTCGTCCACGATGGCAAATGCCTGTCCCCTCTGCACCATGTGCTGGCGATATACCGCCATATTGTCACGCAGATAGTCAAAGCCAAACTCGTTATTGGTGCCGTAGGTGATATCAGCGCGATAGGCGGCCTTTTTTTCATCGGGGTTAAGGCCGTGGACGACAAGACCCGTAGAAAGCCCCATAAAGGCAAACACGCGCCCCATCTCCTCGCTGTCACGACGGGCAAGATATTCGTTAACCGTCACGATATGCACGCCCT
>JAZORW010000213.1:0-6039 GCA_045656805.1 Eubacteriales bacterium
CAAAAGGTAAATCATTTCTGACCCCCTTTCTTTTCCTTGTTTTTTCGAAGGAAAAAGGTCAGAAGCCCCAGCAGCCCTGCGGCAAAAATAAACCACACGGAGGAGATATGGACGTCAAAGAGGGTGCATAAAATCATGCCCACGCAGACCGCCGAAAAAACGGTGACGTTCAGCGGGGTTTTCCGCATCTTTTTTAAAATTTTGATCCCCGCGGAGGCAATCAGGTACACCACGCAAATTTGGATTCCCCGAAAGGCAGCCGCCACCAGACGTATCTCCATAAATCGCCGGTAAAAAAGGGACACCAGATACATCAGGACAAAGGAGGGAATGCACATTCCCACCGTTGCCACCACTGCGCCCCAAAAGCCCTTCATTTTATACCCCACGTAGGTGGCGGCATTGATGGCGATAGGGCCGGGGGTGCTCTCTGCAATGGCTACGATATTTAGAAATTCCTCGTGGTCGATCCACTTGCGCTTAGTTATAAATTCGCCTTCCAGCAATGCGATAATGGCATACCCACCGCCAAAGGCGAAGCAGCCGATTTTCAGCATGGAGAAAAACAAAAGGAAAATCACACTCACAATGCAGTCCTTTAAGATAGTTTCGTTAAAAGAATGAATAGGGGACTTCTATTGCCGCTTATTCAATCACCGAGCAGTCGCCCAGGATTTCGGGGTGGTGTTTCATAGAGTCTGCCTCGGTGAGGGGGCGGATGACACGGCAGGGGTTGCCTGCGGCGAAGCTGTGAGGGGGAATATCACGGGTGACTACACTCCCCGCACCAATGACGCAGCCCTCACCGATGGTGACACCGGGCAGCACCGTCACGTTGGCACACAGCCAGCAGCCGCGGCCAATCGTCACAGGCTTTGCATAGCAAAGGCGGCGTGCCACGCCGTCGGCACACATAAGCTGACGCCGCTCCTGGGTGAGCATGGGATGCAGAGGGGTGACGATGGTGACGTTGGGGCCGAAGTCGCAGTTTTCCCCAATGGTCACCCGGGCATCGTCCTGACAGGTGAAATTAAAATTGATAAAGGTATTCTTACCAATGGTGGTATGTCTGCCGTAGTGGAAGGTAATGGGTCCCTGGAGCATCACGTTCTCGTTTAGCTCGCCTAAAATCTCTTTTAGAACCTCTTTCCGCTCCTCTACCTGATAGTCTGTCAGTGCGTTGTACCGCTGGTTCAGGGCGTGGGTTCTTCTCTTAACCTCTACTCTCCACTCCTCGGTGGGGAGAAAAAGCTGTCCTTTTCCGTCGTGAAGCATTTTGTTCTCTCCTGATCATCTAAATTTAGGGATAGGTAGTAGCATACGGGTCTGGGAACGGTAGGTATCAAAGCCCGCCTTACGGGACTGTCTGCCGTCCGCCAAGGGAATGCTGACACACAAGAATAGAAGGGTATTTGCCACGGCACCTGCCAGCAGATACCACGCATCGGGGGCGGCTACCAACACAGCCAGCCCCACTCCCCACCACATCAGGATCTCCCCTAAATAGTTAGGGTGGCGGGAATGCTTCCACAGACCGTAGCGAATGAAGGTGGCGGTGGGATTTTTACGGAAGGCGTGCATCTGAACATCTGCCACACCCTGCATGGTAGCGGCACCCAAAGACAGGCACAGGCACAAGATGCTGACGGGGTTTGCCGTCATGCCCTCTGTCACACTATAAACGGCGGGCAGGATACAACCGTACACCACGAGAGTCGGCACCATATGGATGCCCACCAGGTTAATGAGGGGATAAAACGCCCCCGTCTTTTCCCTTAGCATGGTGTATCGCCAGTCCTGCTTATGTAGCCCGTGGAAGGTATATGCCCAGTTGGCGGTGAGGCGGACCGCCCAGAAGGAAACCGCCACTAACAGCAGTATCCCCAGTGCCGTCAGACGCCGTCCGATAGCAAAGGCAAATAAAATCACAGGGGGCTGTACACTCCAATAGGGATCGTACACCGAGGCGTTTTGAAGCACCAAACTAAAGACAAAGGTGACAAGGGTAGCCACCACGTCTGCTACCAAAAGCCCCAGCCACCAAGGCAGGTCTACTACTTTATAGAGCCAAATACCAATAGCGGTTGCCAAGAGATATATCAGGGTCAGGAACACAAAGCTAAGGGTGCGATCTTGCTTTAGCCTCTCCATAGGACACTCCCCTTTTTTCTTTCTTTTTTATAGTATAGCACATTTTTATCCCATGGAAAAGCCAAATAAAAAAAGTCCGTTCAGGACATCTCATTTTCCCATATGGGGGTATTTTTGTGCGTGCTCTCCCGTGGGAGAGCACGCACATACGGAAATTTTATTCAAGGTTTAGTCGCTTGCTCATGATCCTATGAGTGACGATCCAGAACGCAGCTGACATAGCCGCCGTGATCAGCCATCCTAAGCAAAGCTCTATGTGTATTGCAGCAAAGGGATGCTCTACAAACCAAAGGGCGATACCGTTAAACAGGCCGGAAAGACCAAATATTACAAAAAGAATGCTGAACACGGTAGACACCACCTGAGTTGCTACGTAATAAACGAAATATGCAACCACCGCCATGAAGATCCTGTTCTTCTTCGCTGTCTGACCTACCGTTATGCAGGCGTAGCTCAAAAGGATACTCGAGACGGCGGAGAAGAAAAATATCAGGATCAGCTCAAAAGCATAGGTGATGCAATTTGCCACGCCGCAAGCATCAAAGAGAAAATCCTTAGCGATGGAGAGAGCCAAGACCATATCCCCGAGGATCTCTCCGGACAATGCTATGATGCCTGCCAGGCAAATGGTCAAGACACAAGCTGCTTCACATATGATAGCGGCAAAGAGCTTTGCAAAAATATGTGCATTGTTACTCACCGGCAGGGCAAAGGTCAGATACCCCTCCTGAGAATACATGTTTTTATAAAAGCGTATAATGCTGAACCACGTGGAAAGTCCCAACAACGCAAAGCACGCCACTACAAGGAGCAGATGAGACGACACGACGGTGAGTAGCTGAACGGGATTTTCAATTCCAAACATTCTGAATAGTCTCGCCATAACCGCTATGACGAGCACGATGGGCATCGCCACACTAAATGTGCGGAAATAATACACGAACTCGTGCTTTAAAAGCTTTTTCACCATCTGAATTCCTCCCGGAAGAGTGCATCCACACTCATTCCCTTTTCCTCACGAATCTCGTCTACGGTCTTGTGCAGCACCGTTCTGCCATGGTCAATAAAGATCACCTCGTCAAGCGCCGGCTCAATGTCCGAGATAATATGGGTGGAGATCAGTACCGATGACTCAGGGTTATAGCTATTAATAATGGTGGAGATCACGTAATCTCTGGTTGCGGGATCCACCGCCGCGATGGGCTCGTCCAGAACGTACAGCCGTGCGTTGCGGCACATGATCAGGATCAGACACACCTTCTCTTTATTTCCCTTTGAAAGGTTCTTCAGTCTGGTCTTGGGAGACACCTCCAGCTTTTGGAGCATTTCGTATGCAAGCTCAGGGCGAAAATCCTCATAGAAGTCACAGAACAGCCGAATGATCTGCTCTGCGGTCATCCAAGGCGGCAGAAAGCTGTTGTCCGGGAGATAGGAAACCATCTTCTTGGTCTCCACCCCGGGGACTAAACCACCCACGAGAACACTCCCCTCGGTGGGCGTCAGCAAACCGTTGATCAGCTTAATCAGCGTGGTCTTGCCAGAGCCGTTGGGCCCCAAGAGTCCAATGATCTTACCCGACTCAACGGTAAGATCTACTCTATCCAATGCAAGCACGTTGCCGTACCGTTTCGTCAGCCCCGTGCATCTTAAAAGTTCACTCATGATGTTCCTCCCTGACCTCCTTCAAATGCTTCATAATATCCTTTGCACTGCAACCCAGCTGCAGCATTGCCCCATAATATTCTGCGGTTTTCTTTTTCCTGAGAGCCTTGACCTCCGCCTTTGCCCCCTCGGTGTTTTCACTGACGTACCAGCCCGAGCAACGAACGGAATAGATCACGCACCGACGCTCCAGCTCCTCAAAGGATTTCTGAACGGTGTTTGGGTTCACGCCCGCCTGAAGAGCCACTTCTCTAACCGAGAGCAGTTTTTCCCCTGCAGCAAACTCCCCGTTTGCCACAGCCACGCAGATAAGCTCACAGATCTGCGGAGAAATGGGGCGGGATTTATCGAGCATCCAATTCACGGCACAACTTCCCCAATCTGTATTATTGTACTATTATTGTAATACAGTTTTCACATGCTGTCAAGAGGTTACCAAATTTTAGGGAGTGGGAGTCACGCAAGAAGGAGCAGACACAAGGTGTGTCTGCTCCCCATTCGTTATTATAAATAAGTCCGTTTTTCGTTACCGTTCAGGCACGATGAGACCGTAGCCCCCTGCCTTACGGCGGTAGACCACGCAGGCATCCCCCGTGTCTGCATCTGTAAAGACGTAGAAGCTATGCTCCAGCAGATTCATCTGCAGAATCGCCTCCTCCACGTGCATGGGCTTAAAGGGATAGGTCTTGGTACGGATCTCAAATTCGCCCTCCTCCTCGTACTCATCCTCCTCCACAAATTCAGGGTCGGGGGCAAAGGCACCCGTACGCACCCGCTTTTCCAGGCGGGTCTTGTTCTTACGGATCTGCCTCTCGAAGCTCTCCATGGCACGGTCAAGGGCGGTGACGAAGGTGTCGCTTTCCTCCTCTGCACGGAAGAGCGTACCGCCGTGGGTGACGGTCAGCTCAATGATCTTTACACCTTTTCTCGCCTTACACACCACGTATGCCATGGTGGAGGCGTCAAAAAACTTTTCAAATTTGGTCAGCTTTCTTTCAATAACCTCTCTCAGGCTATCTCTGACGTTCATTTGTCTTCCTGTAACGGTGATAATCATAGGGTACCGCCTTTCATGAGTATTGCAGTGGGTCTCCCCCTCTGCATTTATATTATAGCACAGCTTATGTTAAAAATAAATAAGTTTTTTATTTTTTTACATATTATTTTGTAACTTATGCACATTAAACAAAAAAGCATTCTGCCTTTCAGCAGAATGCTTTTTGATTAGGACAGCATACCCTCCATGGCAGAGAGAATATCCCCTCCTGAAATGCCCATGAAACGGTATAGGTCGCAGTCCCCTGCGGGCTGCTTTGTGGCATCTTCAACAGCCAATACACGGCAGTCAAGCCCGGCGGAATTTAGGTGCATACCCAGCCCGCCTGCCATCAGTCCCTCCTCCACGAATACCGTGGGGGTACCCTTAGGTACCAAAGAGTGGATTTTCTCGACCAGTTCCTTGGGGTCATGGAGTCTTTCCAGCAATACCATGCCGCACTTCACGCCCCGATCACGCAGGGTCCGGCACGCCTGCCAGGTACGGCTGGCGGCCTTGCCATAGCTGATAAACAGCCCCTGACAATCCTCGCCCATATCCCCTGCGTGCCTTATGCCATAGCATCCATAGTCCCCATCGGGATAGAACGCACGGCAGAGGTCGCCGTCCTCCCCCGTGTTGGCATAGCGGATGGCAACGGGGGTCTCGGCATTGGCCGTATCTCTTAGGATAGCACGCAGGCTACCGAAGGTAGCGGGGGCGAAGATCTGCATTTTAGGCACCTGCAATAGCAGGGGCACGTCGTACACACCGTGGTGGGTGGGGCCGTCTGCGGGGGCAAGGGACGCCCTGTCAATGATGATACGCACGGGCAGATTCTGTAGCCCTATATCATGGATCAGCTGGTCATAGCCTCTCTGCAAGAAGCTGGAATAGATCACCGCATAGGGCTTCATCCCCACGGCGGCAAGTCCCGCTGCAAAGGTCAGGGCGTGCCCCTCTGCAATGCCCACGTCAAAGAGCCGCTTTGGGTATTTTTCCCCAAATGCCTTCAGGCCCGTGGTATATCCCGTGGCGGGGGTCACGGCACAGATGCTCTGGTCCTCCTCCGCCATACAGAGAAGCTCTTTTCCAAACGCCTGATGGAACTTTGCTTCACTTATGCTGTTAGGATACAGACAGTGATACTCATCGGGCATCGCCTCGGCAGGGGCATAGCCCTTGCCCTT
>JAZORW010000214.1:0-3380 GCA_045656805.1 Eubacteriales bacterium
CCTAAGAATGCCAGCACCCAAGGGGTCTTAAAATAGTCCGAGAAGGTGGGTAGGGCGGGGGCGTGGTGTATATTCATTAAAAAGGTAAACATGAGGAGAGGGGGAATCAGGGGACGCAGATCCCGGCACACTATCAGCCCCAGCACCGCAGATAAGACCATCAGGGTACCAAACACCAGCTCAATTGTGGTGCAGTAGGCGAGGATAGCGGGGATGACCAGCACCGCAGGGTAGGCAGGGGATAGCAGAAAGCGACGAATTTTGTCTACCCGGGGATTCCGACTCAAAAATTCACGAGGTCGGCTAAACATATACACTCCTAAAAGGATTGATGCTGTTATTATACTCCCTTTTTCTTTTTAAGTCAACACACCCCTATGGGGGGAAGCGAGGCAGTTTTTGGGGTTCTACGGCTCCCCTTTTTCCTAATATAAGGAAAAAGCCTTGACAGTTGGGGCGGGAGGTAGTATAATACAATCATCCGTGAGGGAGTAATTAGCGTGTAAACGCGGTAAGTCAACATCATGGTCCCCCGACCTGGCTTACCTTAATTAATGAGACTCATGTGCAGCACCGCTGTACCTGTGTCCTACTCAGGTACACACAGTACCTGATTTTTTATTTTTAGGAGCTTTTTATGAGCATTTGGGAGCTATTGCTACTGGCGGTGAGCCTGGCTACCGACGCCTTTGCCATATCTATGTGCAAGGGTCTGGCAATGGGAAAGGTTCGCCTGCGTGACTGTGCAGTCATGGGTCTTTGGTTTGGCGGATTTCAGGCGCTGATGCCTTTTCTTGGCTATTTTCTGGGCAGCACCTTCGCCGACTATATCGAGAAAATTGATCACTGGATCGCCTTCGGCCTTTTGGTGCTGATCGGCGGGAATATGCTGCGTGAGGCCATCTTCTCTTGTGAAGAGGAGGAGGCGGACGCCTCTCTGGCTCCTTTAGGTATGCTGGCAATGGCGGTTGCCACCAGTATTGATGCCCTGGCTGTGGGTGTGACCCTGCCCGGCATGGTGGAAAGCACGGGGCACATGATCTTTACCATCGCCGCTATCGGTGTCATCACCTTTGTTTTGGCGGGCGTGGGCGGCTTCTTGGGCACCGTGTGCGGTACCCGCTTCAAAAAGGCGGCAGAGATCCTGGGTGGCTCTATTCTGGTGCTTCTGGGCGTGAAAATGCTACTGGAGGGACTGGGCGTCCTATCATAACATCACTGTTTATCACAAATACTACATACATAAGAAAGGAGAATCCCATGCAACAAGTGACAGAGCAGGCAGGCAAGAAGCCTACCTACTATGACAAGAGCGTGGAAGAAACCCTAAAGGCGGTTGGCTCTGGTAAGGAGGGCCTCAGCACCTCTGAGGCACAGGCGCGCCTGGAGAAGAACGGAAAGAACAAGCTGGTGGAGGGCAAGAAGACCCCCATTTGGAAGCGGTTCCTGCAGCAGCTGGGCGACCCTATGGTCATTATCCTGATCTGCGCTGCCGTGATTTCTGCCGTGGTTTCCTCTGTAACCGGAGAGCATGATTATGCAGACGTTGCCATCATTATGGCGGTGGTGCTGATCAATGCCATTTTAGGCGTTTTGCAGGAGTCTAAGGCGGAGGCGGCTATTGAAGCGCTGAAGCAAATGACCGCAGCAACCACCAAGGTCATCCGTGACGGAAAACAAATACTCGTCAAGAGTGAGGACCTGGTAGTGGGTGACATCATTGTCCTGGAGGCAGGTGACGCCGTACCCGCAGACGCAAGACTGCTGGAATGTGCACCCCTCAAGTGTGAGGAAGCCGCCATGACCGGTGAGTCCGTACCCGTAGACAAGACGGTGGATGCCATCATCACCGAGGACGGCAAGGTGCCCCTGGGCGACCGTAAGAACATGGTCTTCATGGGTAGCGTGGCTGTATACGGCCGTGGCGTTGCCGTCATCGTAGGCACCGGTATGGATACCGAGATGGGTAAGATCGCAGGTGCCCTGTCTGACGCACAGAACGAGAAGACCCCCCTGCAGATCAAGCTGTCTCAGCTGTCTAAGATCCTGACCTATCTGGTGCTGGGCATTTGCGGCGTGGTGTTCCTCGTGAATATCCTCCGTGGCGATAGCTTTGGCTTTGTGGATATTCTGGAGAGCTCCTTTATCCCCGCAGTCAGCCTGGCTGTGGCAGCCATTCCCGAGGGCCTGGCCGCTGTAGTAACCATTCAGCTGTCCATCGGCGTGACCCGTATGTCTAAGCAGGGTGCCGTGATCCGTAAGCTATCTGCCGTAGAGACCCTGGGCTGTACCCAGATCATCTGCTCTGACAAGACGGGTACCCTGACCCAGAACAAGATGACCGTGGTGGAGTACGCCTGCACCTCTGACAATCAGCTGCTGGCACGTGCCATGGCTCTCTGCTCTGATTCTAAGCTGGACGATAACTTCCAGGCCATGGGTGAGCCCACCGAGAACGCCCTGGTAAACTATGCCTACTCTCTGGGTATGGCAAAGGGGGACCTGGAGGCAGAAACTCCCCGTATTGGGGAATTGCCCTTTGATTCCTCCAGAAAGCTGATGACCACCGTGCATACTGCCAAGGAGAACTTCCTGCAGTATACTAAGGGTGCCCCTGACGTGCTGCTGTCTCGCTGCACCTATTATGATGAGGGACAGGGCATCCAGCCCATGACCGAGGAAAAGCGCCGGGAGATCCTGGAGGCTAACAAGGCCCTGGCAGACAAGGCACTGCGTGTGCTGGCAGGTGCATACCGTGTGCATGCTACCCAGCCCCAGGACAAGGATTATCAGCCCGAGACCATGGAGCAGGAGCTGGTCTTCTGCGGTCTGGTGGGTATGATCGACCCCATCCGCCCCGAGGTAAAGGTGGCCATCGAGGAGTGCATTTCCGCAGGTATCCGTGCGGTCATGATCACGGGTGACCACAGAGATACCGCCGCTGCGATTGCTATGCAGCTGGGTATTATCACCGACCCCTCTCAGGCAATCACCGGTGCAGAGCTGGATCTCATTTCCGATGAGGACTTCGAGAATGAGGTGGTGAAATATTCCGTATACGCCCGGGTACAGCCCGAGCACAAGACCCGTATCGTCAACGCATGGAAGGCCAACGGTGCCATCACCGCTATGACCGGTGACGGCGTCAACGATGCCCCCTCCATCAAGTCTGCCGACATCGGCGTAGGCATGGGCATCACCGGTACCGACGTTACCAAGAACGTGGCCGACATGGTTCTGGCTGACGACAACTTCGCTACCATCGTTGCCGCTGTTGGCGAGGGCCGCCGTATCTATGACAACATCCGTAAGGCCATCCAGTTCCTGCTGGCCTCCAATATGTCCGAGGTTCTGGGCGTGTTCTGCTCCGCCCTCATGGG
>JAZORW010000215.1:0-16644 GCA_045656805.1 Eubacteriales bacterium
CCACACTGTCACCGTCCACCAAGATCAGGTGCCCAACGCCTACACGGACCAGAGCCTCGGCAGCGTGACCGCCCACGCCCCCAAGACCCACCACCATCACACGGGCATTCTCAAGTCCCGCCATGGCAGAGGTGCCCACGAGACGCTCTGTTCTGGAAAAACGCTCCTCCATTTCCGACTCCTTTCGTGCATGCGTGCGTAATTAATACGAATTCAGTCTATTATAGCACACACGCACGCCAATGTCCAGCAAAAAAGCAAGATTTGCAAAAAGAAGCCCCCTACCCCCACCAACAAAAAAAGAAAAGAGCCCCGCCACAGCAAGGCTCTTTTCTGCTATTTAACTTCCCCTTCAAACAGCTTCCAGGGAAACGTCTTGGGGGGCGACACCTGAAAGGAGACCGTCTCCCCACTCTTAGGATGGGGAAAGGTCAGGCGATATGCCAGGAGGGCAAGGGGGCATTTGATCCTGCTGCCATACTTACCGTCGCCCAAAAGGGGCATTCCCCGTGTGGCAAACTGCACGCGGATCTGGTGAAACCTCCCCGTATGCAGGCGGATCCTTACAAGGGTGAAGGTGTCCCCTGCCTCCTGCCGGGTGGCGATTGGCTGATACTCCAGCCGTGCCTCCTTGACCCCTGCCCGCTTACTCTTCACAGAGAAGGCACGTTTTGAGATCTTATCGTGATAGAGCAGATCTGTCAGCTCTCCCCCCTGAGTCACCTCACAGGGCAGGACAGCCAAATATTCTTTTTTGAAGAGGGAATGATCCTGCACCAGGCGGCTCATAGCGGCGGCGGTGGCGGGGTTTCTGGCAATCGCCATCACACCCCCCACGGGCCTATCCAGACGGTGAACGGGATACAGGGTGCCGTACTTTGGGGAGAGAAGGCTCAGCACGTCGGGTGCCCCGGTGGGGTCGCCCTGCGAGGGTACACCGGGTGCCTTTTCCACAGCCAAAAGGTCACTATCGCAAAACAGCACTCTCACACTTTCTGTTGTTTGACCTTGCATACCGACTCCTTTCTGCGGTTTTTGTGGCACCGCCTTGACAAAAATTCTAAAAATAGGGAACTTAAAAACCGTCCTTTTTGGGTGTAAAAGGAAGCCTTCCCGCACATACTGACATCAAACGTGCAGGAGAGAAAGAATGAAGAAATTATGTTTGCTGCTCTCCCTGGCGATCACCGCATCCGCCTGCGTGGGGTGCAGCGTCAGCCTGGGGGGCGAAGATATACTGCCCATCTCTGCCACCGCAGAGGAGGTGACCCAAGAGGGGGTCAACAGTTTTCTGATCCTGGGGGACTCTATTGCCGCCCACTACGGTGTGGAGGACGGGGAAGGATATGATAGCCGTCTGGGAGAGATGCTGAATGCCACGGGAGAAAAATGGGTGGGCAACAACTGGGGTGTGTCCGGCTACACCAGCGGAGATCTATATACCCTCTTAAATAAAAGTCTGGACGATGAACGCAGAACCATTTTGGAGGCGGCAGACCTGATCTGCATCAGCATTGGGGGCAACAATCTGCTCCACCACCTGAAAAAGCACGGCATTGACGGCTTTTCAGGGGAAACGGGAGTGGGCACGTGGGCAAAGCTGGCACGTGCCTTCGCAGATGGCAGCGAGGAAATGTGTATAGAGCTAAAAAGCGACCTCACCGCCATTATGCACCTGATCCGCTCTGTCAATCCCACAGCACCCGTGCTGGTGCAAAACGTGCATAACGTGGCACGGGATGCGGGAGATACCTTAAAGATCTTTGGGCGTGAGGTATCCCCAACCGCCCTGACAGAGCCCTTCTTCCGTCCCCTGCTCTCCACCATAGAGGGGGGTGCAGAGGAGCTGGGATACGTGGTGGCAGATACCTATTCTGCCTTTGCCACCAGTCCCGAGCCACAGCTGCTGCGGCGAGAGCTGATCCACCCAAATGCCCGGGGGCACGCCCTGGTTGCACAGGTTCTGTTTGATACCTATCAGGGACTACCTAAAGACTAAAAGAGAAGCCGCATTTGCGGCTCCTCTTTGTTTTTTAGGCAGCTGCCTGCTGACCTCTCGTACGCAGGTCCTCGAAGAAATTGGCACGTGCCATCTGGTGATAGGGGTAGACCCAGAAAAGTCCGATGCCCAGGGTCAAGAAGCCCACGATGTACCAGCCGATAAAGGACATATCCAGGCAGAACAGACGCCACTTGTGTCCATCCATCATCTTACGGGATGCGGTGATGCAATCCAGGTGTTCCATGTTCGGATTGTAGATGGAGATATAGTATGCCTGAGAGTAGGAATACATCTTAATAATACCGGGAACAAAGAACAGCAGCGTCCACAGCGCGAGCAGCAGATCGTGCAGGATACCCAGAATAATGGTATTCACTGCTCTGCCCTTCTCACAGCCGTAAATCAGCTCCTCTACGTTTACCTTCTCACTGGTACGGATACGGCATAGGCAGGCGTAGGCAAACCCCACACCGGCAATACCGGGAACCACGAAGGCACCGATAATGGTGTAAGACGCCATAGTGCTTGCCACGCTGACGATCAGCACCAGCACGCCCATCATGAGCCACTTAGCATCAAATAGGTTATTACCTAACTGCGCCCGAGAGCGGGCACGCAATTCACTAGCACTTGGATACATTTCTCTTTCCTCCTAATATTGTTAGCGGTAATGTCAATGGAAAATCAAGCCTTGGGCTTCTTACGGGTGCCGCGGTAGGCGGGAATATAGTAATATTCCACATGCCATACGGGCATATCCTTTGCCTCAATGCAACGGGTAACGATGCCCTGGGTCTCCTTGATAGCCACCTTGAACTGGTGCTTGGGACCGCAGCCACCGGTACGCAGGAATACGAAGATATCGGAATTGTCGTTCTCTACGCAGGGGGTACCGTCGTCTGTGGCAATGGTAGCATCGCCGCAGATCATTTCTGCACGGCTGCCGCCGTGGATGGTAAAGCCCTTACCGGAGGGACCCTCGGTCTTAAAGCCGTAGCACCAGAAGTCACATCCCTCTACCAGGCAGTTATCTGCACTGCGCTCGGGGTTAAACTGTCTTGCCCATACCTTCTGCCCGTCTTTGAAGTGGAAGCAGGGGGTGGCACCGTAGCCGATACCGCCAAATACACCCATGGTGCTGGCAACGTTGTCAAGATATACCTTGGAGCCGCCCACGGTATTGAAATAGAAGGCACCGGTCTGGATATGTACGTCGCTGACTGCCAGGTCACGCTTTGCACCGTGACGGATAAAGCGGATGTAGCCGTAGAACTTCTCGAAGGCAAAGCCATCGTCCATGCACAGCACGGTATCGCTATCCTCGGTGATGGCAAACAGACCCTTCTCCTTGCTCTCGCACAGCTCGGGGGTTGCCTCAAAGTCACAGTACATAAAGTTGATGGCTTTTACACTGGCAGGGATGGAGATCTCGTCGCTGACCAGATACCGTCCCTCTCCGAATACGACGTATTCCTTACCGGAGTTCATTGCGGCCTGAATGGCGGCGGTGGAGTCGGTCTTACCGTCACCCTTAGCACCGAAATCGTCCACCTCTGCCACGATGCTCATATCCCCATTCCACTCGTATACGGGCTGGGGCTCGATGGGCAATTCAAAATATTCCTCGGCAAAGAGGGGATCGTTTCTCTTCACGTTGCAGTACTCTTTAACGACGCCGTCACCCCAGATCACACGGTCATACATATTGACCACGGCGATCTTGTAGCCCTTGGACTCTACGTTTCTAAGGTAACCGACAGAGGAGGTGAAGCGAATACCGTCGCCGGGCTCGTAACCCTCCAGATGCTCCAGCTTGGTATGCATCACAGATACGGTTGCCTCGTTGATGACGTTGATGGCGGTGCCGAATGCCTTAATTTCACTGTTCAGCACACCCAGGATGGGACCGTCTGCGGTGATACCCGTCTTGGCGTGGGTGATATACAGCTCCTCAAATGCATTGCTGTGCCCCTGGTTGCGAGCCAGCACACCGGTCTGGAAGCCGTCGATGTGAATATTCTTCAGAATATTGGTCTGGTTGTATTCTAAGAAGATACCTGCGTAGCCACGGTACTCGGGGTCGGAGGAGCGAACGGTGACGTTCTGCACTCTACCCGTGTTAGAGCTGTGGAAACGCAGACCGATGGCACCGGGGTTACCTGCACCTACGTCCAGGGTCAGATCCTCGATGGTGTTCATCATAGAAACGTTGGAGAAGGGGCCACGCATGAAGTCGATCATGGGGCGTCTTTCACCGTAGCGGAAGAGACGGTTGTTATCCTGCAGGCGGATAATGGTCTTATCCATGCCCTCACCCTTAAAGTGGATGAAGCGGTTCAGCTCGCTGCAATATCTGCGTCCGAACAGATTCTTCAGCTTCTCAAAATTATAGGTGATGGTGTCAGAGATCAGGTAAGTGCCTGCAGGCAGGTACAGAATCCGGGAGGGAGGAGGATCCTCGGGGAAAATGACGGTAACGACACCGTTCATTTTTCTGTTCTCAAATCCCATGCGGAAATTGTCTCTGGGGTCAGCCTCCAGCTTCTTTCTGGTTTCCTCTACGCCCTCGATCTCCCGCTTCAGCACGTCCTCCAGTGCCCGGCAAAGGATGTCGGTGCAATCCACCTTACCCGTGTTATCGGCAAAATAGGGTGCCTTGGTCAGGTCTACTACGATTCCGTTTTTCTTGCTTTGAAACTGCATATGATTTCTCCCTTACTTAAAAAGCTTCATAGAGCGAACCTTCAGGGCTTCGCCGTCAATGATAAATTTCACCTGTCTTTCGCCGCCGGAGAGTTCAACGTTCAGCTGGGCCTCCTCTACGGCACCCTCGGTAGCCTTCACCATTAAGAAGCCCACCTTGTGAGAGTCTACCACCACGCTGATGGGGATCTGTGCCAGGGCAGGACCGTCTGCACAGTAGGCAATGTTCATAACGTACTTGCCGTCCTGAGGTACCTCTACGGGATAGTAGGTCTTGCTCTTAGGCTCCTCGAGAGTGGCTACGCACTCCATCTGGGTCAGGTCGCTGGGCTGGGAGGTCTGCAGGTTTACTGCCCCTGCCAGGGTACGCTCCATAGCATGGCAACGGAGCAGGAAGCGGCACAGGTTGGCGGCGCATCTCTGCAGCTCACCACGGGTCAGGGTACCGTTCTCCAGTGCCTCGGGACCGTCATCCTTACGGGTAGCGGCATTGGAATCTACCATGTAAATATCGTTCTGGGCACGAACCATCAGGCTGATGGCCTTCTGAGAGCTCTCGCCACCCTCCAGGTTCATTCTTGCCCACCAGTCGGTCATAACGTAGCCGTCATAGCCCCACTCACCGCGCAGAATGGTGGTGTTCAGGTCGTAGTTGGAGGCGGCGTGAATACCGTTCACCAGGTTGTAGGAGGTCATAATCGCCTCAACTCCACCCTCCTTAACGGCGATCTCAAAGGGACGGAGGTAAATCTCTCTTGCGGCACGCTCACTGAGCACGCTGTCGGTCTCGTGACGCTTCCACTCCTGGTTGTTTGCCATAAAGTGCTTAATGGTGCAGCTGACGCCCACCTCGCCCACAGCCGCACACATAACGGCTGCCATACGGCCGGTCAGGAAGGGATCCTCGGAGAAATACTCAAAGTTTCTACCGTTCAGGGGATGACGGTGAATGTTAATGCCGGGGCCCAGGAGGCACTCGATCTTATAGGCGGTCATCTCCACACCCTCAAGCAGGAACATCTGATAGATCAGGGGCAGGTTCCAGGTGCTGGCCAGCAGGGTGCCGTTAGGCAGGCTGGTAGCGAACAGTCCGGTGTCCATACGAAGACCGGAGGGACCGTCAGTGGTGCAGGCGATGGGCAGACCAAATCCGGCCAGGCCCTCGGTGACACCGCCGAAGCAGGAGCCCGTACCGGGGGTAACCTTGGGACTGTTCATACCCTCACCGCGGACCAGCTCCAGCAGCTGTGCGTTGGTGAACTGTGCCAGGAACTGCTCCATGGAAGCACGGCCGTCACGCACGTCCACCAGGCGGATGCCGTTGTCACCGGTGTATTCAATATCCTGGGGCCTATTGTCGCGAATACGTGCCTCCAGGTCATAGGTACGGGTAGGCACTGCCTCATAGGTCAGGCTACCGTCCTCTGCGGGACGCATTCTCTCAAACTGCTTTATGGGAGACAGGGCCTCGGTGCACTGCTCTACCACACGCTCCTCCAGAGTGTAGCCGATCTGTGCCTCTGCAGTGCGAACGTCGGTACCCACGTAGATCAGGTACTGACCGCCCTCCAGCACGTAGGCACTCTTGTGCCCCGTAACGCCACTATCGTCATAGGAGGCGAAATCGTCAACGAAGAAGGACAGGGACAGGTTGCAGGACTTACCGGGAGCCAGAGTAGGGGTCTTGGTAAACGCCACCAGCTCACGCTCAGGCTTGCCCAGCTTACCCTGGGGGGCACTCATGTACACCTGTACCACTTCCTTGCCTGCTACGGCACCCGTGTTGGTAACCTTCACCTTCACGTCCACGCGGCAGGGGGAAACACCCTTCATGGTCACCTTCTTGCACTGTACGTCAAAGGTGGTGTAGGAAAGACCAAAGCCGAAGGGGTACAGAACCTTCTCGGGAGCAAAGGTCTCAAAGTACCGATAGCCCACGTAGATATCCTCGGTGTAAATGTTCTCGGTTGCACCGCCGAAGTTGCTGTGAGAGGGATAATCCTCAATGGTTTTGGCGATGGTATCGGTCAGCTTACCGGAGGGGTTCACGTCACCCAGCAGCACGTCAACGGTGGCGTGGCCGCCCTCCATACCGCCCTGCCAGCCGTAAAGCACTGCATCTACGCCGTACTTTTCCACCCAGCTCATATCAATGATGTTACCCACGTTCAGCACCACGCACACACGCTCAAAGTGCTTACGGGTCAGCTCCAGCATGGTCTCCTCCTCAGGGGTCAGGTACCAGCTGCCCTGGGTAGCGGAATTATCCTTATCCTCACCTGCGGTACGGCCGATCACCACCAATGCCTTCTTGGAATACTGGGCAGCCTTTGCCACCAGCTCATCCTCCAGCACCATTTCCTGCTGGCACCAGGGCTCCTGTGCCCAACCCTTACCCTTATCAAAGGGGTGGTCCACCAGCCAATCGGTGTATACCTTCGCCAGCTCCTCGTTCACAGGCACGCCTGCCTCACGCAGACTGTCCATAATGTTGGTGACGTAGGTGACCTTAACGTTACCGCCGGAGCCGGTACCGCTCTTGTAGTATTCCACCTGACTGCGTCCGAAGACGGACAGGGGCTCAAGCTTCGACAGAGGCAGGGTGCCTCCTTCGTTTTTCACCAGAACCATACCCTCTGCCGCCGCACAGCGAGAGATAGATGCCAGTGCGGGGATGGGTGCCTCGGGCAGAGAGCCCAGGCGATAGCCACAAACCTTGTCACGCATGTATTTCATAAATGCTTCTCCTTAAAAGTACGTGCCTACGCACGATATTTTTACAATTATAACATAAAGAAAAAAGCCCTGGCAATAGAACCCGGGCTTTTTTACAAAAAACGGAAACTTGCACAAATAAGAAGGGGGGAAACTCGGCACTATGCCCCGAAAATCAGTCTTTTTCCTCCAGCTCCTCTGCCAGGGCACGGTCCCTCTCGTTTTCCGCCACTGCTTTTTGAAGAAAAAGAAGGAATTCGCCCTCCAGCTCCAGGCGTACGCTCGCCCGTTTTCCGTCACAGTCGAAGAACAAAAGGTAGGATCGGTCAGGGGAGAGATTGTTGCAGAAATTGTACCTGTCACAGCGTTTATCATCCCCCTTGTCCTCAGGACACCAGGGACGGATCTTCGTCAGTCCCGACAGCTCCAGCCTGCACAGCAGGGTCACACGCCGCCCTGACGTCTGCTCTACCAAAAAGAGAGACGGCTCCCCCTGAATGCGGTAGGTAAAGATGGAAGAAAAATACCGAACGTAGAAAAACACACAGGCAACAGAAGAGAGAAGGAACAGGATCTGCCACAGGGTGCCGGGGGGCACCTGAAATGCCATAAAGCCTGCGCACGCCAGCAGAATACCGCCGCAGACGGCAATGATGACACGGGGGGCGGTGCTATGGCGAGGTGGTGTGTAAGAAAACTCTGTCATTTCTGCTTCTCCCACCTCTCGCTGCCCCTCAGGCGGTAATCCTCAAATTTGGCGTACCCCTCGTGGTTCTCGTATACGCAGATTGCCAGCCAGTTACCTGTGCCGGAAGCCACACGGGGGATGATCTCCACCCGCATCCATGCTACGTCCTCTGTCACCACGCCGTCGAAGCACAGCTTCACGTAATGATAGAAGGGAGAGGACTCTATAATAATTTGGGAGGGGAAATACACTCGATTTTGGTCGTCACGCAGAACGTATAGGAAGGTCTCATATCCCATTTCCAGAGACGCAACGCCGTACTCCGTGGCAATATCGTCCATATTTTGGACGTTGGTACGCAGGGAGAATTGCAGGGCACCGCAGCCGGAGATCAGGATCAGATTGTCTGCACGGTAGTACCCCTTGTCGTGGTCCTTCAGGGTGGTGCCTTCGCCCTCTACCTCTAAGATCTCAGATTCAAAAGGAACCCGAATATTCTGGGTCAACGCTGACATATCACCGCCGCCCTCGGCATACGCCGTCAGTGCGTCCGTGTAATAGAGGCGTTTCATAGAGCGGGGGTAATAGGCACCCAGGAAAAGGCGGAATATCAGGGTGAAGATCACCGAAAGACACAGCACTGCGCACAGTATCCGAAAACCCCATTTTATAGCTTTTTCCCACCAATAGGGCTCAGGGATGCCGACCTCTTCCTCATCTCCGCGGTTATAGTCGCCGTACATTTCGTAGCTCATGATATACCCTCCTTTCCTCTGTCATTTTTCCCTATGATAGCACACCCCCCACCAAAAGTCAAACCAAGTCACAGAAAGTTAAAAATATTCCTGCTTTTTCCCTTTTTTCCCTTGACAAGCCCCTCTCTTATGATTATAATAATTAACGGACTTTGCAACGGGTAAGTTATGCCCTTTTGCATTTCCCCAATCCTTAACGGGAGGTATCAAAGTGAAGCTCGACCTGAGAGCCATGCTGGCAGACCGCTGCCGCAGGCTGGAAATTGACTACACCCTACCACCCCCCGATGAGCATGCAGACCGCACCATCAACCTTTGGGACGTGCGTTTTCCTTCTCCCATGGAGGTGAAGGGTGAAATTGTGAATACCGCCGGATATATGCGGATGAGCCTGAATCTGTCCCTTGATTACGTGGCTCCCTGTGCCCGGTGTCTGGCAGACGTTGCCGGGAATTTCAACTTCTCTCTTGAGAAAACGGTAGCCCCTGCAAGTGTGCTGGAGGGTCTGAGTGAAGACAGGCTGGACGACTACGCCATACCCGAGGAAGGCTTCCTGGATATGGACGAACAGCTGCTGGAGCTGCTGGAGCTGGAATTCCCCAGCCGTGTGCTATGTAAAGAGGATTGTCTGGGTCTTTGCTCCCAGTGTGGTCACGACCTAAACCAGGGTAAGTGTAACTGCACCCGTGAGATGGATCCCCGCCTGTCCCCCCTCGCCGATATTCTGGCTGAGATGCGGGCGAAAGAAAACAAAGAAAATGATTAATGAAAGGGCGAAAGCCCCCCACTAATAGGAGGATAAAACCATGGCAGTACCGAAGAAGAAGGTTTCCAAGGCTCGTAGAGATAAGAGACGTGGAAGCAACTGGAAGCTGGAGGCTCCCAACCTGAGCAAGTGCCCCAAGTGCGGTGAGATGAACCTGAACCACCGTGTTTGCTCCGCTTGCGGTTATTACAACGGTGAGGAGATCATTCCTCAGGAGGCGTAAGCCGAAAAAAGCCGACGGGATTTCCGTCGGCTTTTCCTTTTAGTATATAGGACCTCAGACAGATACTCGATCTTAGACAGCAGGGCTGTCTTTTTTTATTCCCTGCCTGCTTGACCCAAAAGGGTGACCAGCTCACCCGGGCTCTCACACAGCAGGTCTGCCCCGTGGCGGGTCAGCTCCTCTCTACCGCCGTAGCCCCAGAGGGCTCCAACGGCTCTAAGACCCATATTGTGCCCACCCTCAATATCGTGTAGGCGATCCCCAATCATCAGGGTGTTCTCGGGTTGCACCCTCATGGCGGTGAGAGCACCGCGGATGGCGTCCTCCTTGTTCCCCGTTTCATCCACGGAGGTACCGCTGACGCACTCAAAAAAGGTATCCAGACCAAAATGACGAACAATCTGATCGGCAAAAATCTGCGGCTTTGAGGTAGCCACACCTAGGCGGTATCCTGCCGCCTTCAGTGCCCCAAGAGCCTCTGGAATCCCGTCGTAGACGCGGTTTTCGAACTTTCCCAGGGTGGAATACCGCGCCCTAAACAGGCCGATGGCCCGCTGGGTATCCTCTTCTCCAAAGCCGTAAAAATGGGGGAAGGAATAGGTCAGGGGCGGGCCTATAAACCCACCCAGATCCTTATCCTCTGCTACAATGCCGAAGGCGGACAGTGCCACCTGCAGGCATTTCACAATTCCCTCCCTGGAGTCGGTCAGGGTGCCGTCCAGGTCAAAAAGCAATACCGTTTCTTTCACTACTCTATTCCTTACGCTTCAAATTGGCTGTGGTACAGATTGGCATAAAAACCGCCCTGTGCCAGTAGCTGGTCGTGCTTTCCCTGCTCAACCACTTTGCCCCCATCCATTACCAGGATCAGGTCAGCCTCACGAATGGTAGACAGGCGATGGGCTACGATAAAGGTGGTTCTGCCCTCCATCAGGCGGCTGAAGGCATCCTGCACCTTGCTCTCGGTGCGGCTGTCAAGGGAGGAGGTAGCCTCGTCTAAGATCAGCATGGCGGGATGGGTCAGCATCACACGGGCAATGGAAAGCAGCTGCTTTTGTCCCCCGGAAAGACTATTATCCCCCTGCAAAAGGGTGTCATACCCCTTGGGCAGACGGCGAATAAAGCTGTGGGCGTGGGAGGCACGGGCTGCCGCCTCTACCTCCTCACGGGTGGCGTCGGGACGCCCCAGGGCAATGTTTTCCAGCACCGTTCCCTGGCGAATCCAGGTGTCCTGCAAAACCATACCGATATTTTTTCTAAGAGAGGCACGGGTCAGGTCACGGATATCGTATCCGTCCACACGGATCTCCCCGCCCTGCACGTCATAGAACCGCATCAGCAGGTTGATCAGGGTGGTCTTACCGCATCCCGTAGGTCCTACGATCGCCACACGCATTCCCCTCTGACAGGTCAGGGTAATATCACGGATCAGGGGATTTTCAGGGACGTAAGAGAACTCCACGTCACGCAGTTGAATTTCGCCCCGGGGGCTGGTCAGCTCACGGGCGCCCTCCCTCTCGGTGACCTCTACCTCGTCCAGTAGGTCGTGGATTCTGGTGGCACAGGCAGAGGCGTTTTGTACCTCGGTCAGCACCGCAGAAATTTCGTTAAAGGGTTTGGTATACTGGTTGGCATATGCCAGGCAGGAGAAGAGTCCCCCTACCGTCAGGGCACTGCCAAATGCCCACCAGCCCTGGGGGAACAGGATCAGTGCACCGCCCAGCAGTGCCACTGCCGCATACACCAGGTTATTCACCACTCGGGTGGTGGGGTTTACCAGGCTGGAGAAGAAGGTAGCGCGCAGAGAATGACGACGCAGGGTCTCGTTCAGTTCCTCCAGCTCCTTTGCCGTTGCCTCCTCTCGTCCGAAGGCACGCACCTCTCTTTGTCCCGCCACCATTTCCTCTAAATATGCGGTCTGTGCCCCTCTGCTCTCGGATTGCAGGCGGAACATCTGGTGAGAACGCTTTGCAATAAAGGAAGAGGCAAAGAGAGACAGGGGGGTCAGGATCGCCACACACAGTGCCACCCAAAGATTGAGCCAAATCAGGAAGCCCAGGGTGCCCAGCACGGTGAGAACACCCGTAAACAGCTGGGTAAATCCGATGAGCAACCCATCCGCCACTGCGTCTGCGTCCTGGGTCATACGGGAGAGAATATCCCCCGTGGGATGCCCGTCCAGATAAGACAGGGGAAGCTTCTGTAATTTTGCAAAGGTGGCACTCCGCAGATCCTGTACCACCTCGTACGCCAGCTTTTGGTTCAGCAGGGCCACCAGCCACTGAAGAAGGGCTGTGATGCTAACGCATATCAGCACCCAAAACAGATATTTCCCCAGTGCCTTCAGGTCTACGTTTCCCTCCCCCACGATCTCGTCAACGCCCAGCCCGATCAGGCAGGGCACCGCCAGGGTCAGTGCGACAGTAAAGAAGGAAAGTATAAGTATGAAAAGAAGATATGCCCATCTGTGGCTCAGATAGGGGGAAAGCAGACGCAGAGCGTGGAATAGGGAGGTCTTGTTTTTGCGTTTCATGCCTGTGCCTCCTTTTCCAGCAGCTCCTGAGAGTGGCAGATCTCACGGTAGGTCTCGCACCCCTCCAGCAGCTCCTTGTGGGTACCCTGTCCCACCACCTGACCGTCATCCAGCACCAGAATCAGGTCAGAATGTCTGACCGAGGCGGCTCTCTGGGACACTACCACCACTGTGGTGCCCCCCAGATCCTCACGCAGGGCGTGACGCAGGGCGGCGTCTGTGGCGTAGTCAAGGGCGGAAGCGCTATCGTCTAAAATCAGCAGCTCGGGGCGACCCACCAGGGCTCTGGCAACGGTCAGGCGTTGTCTTTGTCCACCTGAGAGGTTTCGTCCCCCCTGAGAGATGGGGGCATCCAGCCCACCCTTTTCTCTCACTGTCTTCTCCATCTGGGCAGTACGCAGGGCGGCGTACAGCTCTTCGTCCGTGGCGTCAGGGTTCCCCCACAGCAGATTATCTCTCACCGTGCCACGGAACAGTCTGGTGCCCTGGGGCACCACTGCGATCTTGTGACGCAGCTCCCCTCTGGGATAATCCTTAATACTGGCACCCGAGAGAAGCACCTCTCCGCAGGTGACGTCATAGAAGCGGGGAATCAAATTCACCAGGGTGGTTTTACCGGATCCCGTACCACCAATCACCCCGAGGGTCTGCCCTCTTTCTATGGAGAAGCTCACCCCTTCCAGGGAGGGCTCTGCCGCACCCTCGTAGGTGGCGGTCACTCCACGGAAGGTCAGGTGAGGGGCGTCTGCATCCGTCTGGGGCTGGGTTTCGGGATAGGTCATAGCGGGCTCCATCTCCAACACCTCGGAAATTCTGCCGGCACCTGCAATGGCCTTAGTCACCGTGACGATCAGGCTCGCCAGCTTCACCAGTTCCACCAGGATCTGCGACATGTAGTTATACAGTGCCACCACCTGTCCCTGGGTCAGATCCCCCATCTCTACACGGAGGGCACCGCGGTGGATCAAAAGTACCACCCCCAGGTTTACGATCACGTAGGTCAGGGGGCCTGTCAGGGCAGACACCCTACCTGCACCCTTCAGGGCACCTGTCAGGGTCTTATTTTTTTCTTCAAAGCTACGGGTCTCCTCCCCCTCACGGCAGAAGGCACGCAGGACTCTCACGCCTGTCAGGTTTTCTCTGACGGTGGAGACGGTGGCGTCGGTTGCCTCCCGTGCCACACGATGGCGACGGACGGTGAAGTACATAATGGCGGCAACCACGGCACCCAGTGCCAAAATCACCCCGCCTATAATCAAGGATAGACGCAAGTCGATCAGGGCTGCCATTAAGAATGCCCCCAGCACCACGAAGGGAGAGCGCAAGAGTAGACGCAGGGTCAGATTTACCCCCGTCTGTACTGCGGTCACGTCCCCCGTCAGGCGGGTCAGGGCTCCGGAGGTGCCCATGCTGTCCAGCTGTGAATAGGACAGGCTCTGTATTTTTCTAAATAACGACCCTGAGGTAGCACAGCCAAAGCCGGTGGCGGTGACGGCGGAAAAATACTGGGCGGTCACAGCACACGCAAAGCCCACCAGTGCCAAGATCAGCAGTAGCCCTGCACATTTCAGGACAAAGGACATATCCCCATTCCCCAGTCCGCGGTCGATCAGGGCGGCGATCACCAGGGGCACAAACAGTTCAAATGCGGCCTCCAACAGCTTAAAAGCGGGTGCCAGCACACACTGTGCCCGATAGGGCTTCAGGTATTTGAAAACCTGCTTCATAGTCTCTCCTTAATAAGGTAATTTTTCCAGTTCTTCTTCACTCAGGACGGATATGCCGTTTTTCAGCAGCAGCTCTGCCGTCATGCCGTCCCTCTCACAAAGAGTATGGGTAAAGGTGCCATCGTAAATATGTCCCTTTCCACAGGAGGGGCTGCGTGCCTTTAGGAGTGCCAGGGACACTCCCTCCTCTTTGGCAATTTGCAGGCACCGCTCTGCCCCCAGGCGAAACTCATCCGTGACAGAGACACCGTTTTGGTGCAGCACCTGCTCCCCCACTCTTTCAGAGGGGAGGCGTGGGGTAGACAGCCCACCCAGCTCCTCGGGGCACACGGGGATCAGCTCCCACGTCTCTTCCAATGCCATCACCGCACCATTGGGCTTTGACGCCCCGTCATAGCGGCAGGGGCAGCCCGTCAGACACGCACTGACCAGCAATTTCTTCTTCACTGCTTGCCCTCCCTCTCACTCATAAGCCTTTCAAGGGCAGGGAAGGTGGTAGTAAAGGCAATATGTGTATCCAGCCATTTGCCCCAGAAGGCGATGGTAGGGCCGTTTATCAGGGCTGCCAAAAGGGTGCCGATACCGATCCCCTCAATCACGTATCCGTTCACCAGGGCGTGCCCGAAATTTGCCAGGCTGAAATCCTCAAACACCCCAAAGCCAAAGAAGGCAAGGGACAGGGTGATACTCAGCACCAGACCCACCATATCGTATACCCATTTCACACGGGCGAAGGAAAAATGCCAACGCAGGGCAATTTCCTTTACGAACAGTTCATACGCCAGGGGCACCACGTAGCTACGCACGCACAGTGCCACAGCCATGGGAATAAGGCAAAGTCCGACTGCCATCAGGGCAAAGCGAAAGACCACACTGTCCCCTACGGGTAAAAGTCCCAAAAGGAATACACACCCGTCAAAGAGGAGCCCGTATAGCACTGCCGAAGCAAAGGAGAGCAGGAAGCGGAAGCGAGCCCGCAACACACAAAGAGACAAAATGCACAGCATCAGCCCTTGCCACAGATATTCCACAGTACCGTAGCTGAGCCTATCCCCCAGCTTGGTATAAATCAAATACACAGGAGCAGAAATCATGGAATGCCCCGTAGAGCTTCTGGCGACACACGCCACACCCACTGCCATCAGTACCAGGGCGATGACGTAGCCCAGCTCGGCTGAACACTTCAGCCTTTTTGTTTGTTCTTTCAATTTATAACGTCTCCGTTTTTTAATTCAGGGCAGCCAGTGCTTCCGTCGCCTGTGCCAGACGGGCGTACACGCCGTTTTGCTTTAGCAGTGCCTCATGGGTTCCCTGCTCGGCAATTCTGCCGTTCTCAATAAACATAATATTGTCAGAGGCTCGAACGGTAGACAGGCGGTGTGCCACCACCAGGGTGGTTCTGCCGTTACACAGCTCGTACAGGCTCTCCTGGATCTGATGCTCGGTGATGTTATCCAGGGCCGAGGTCGCCTCGTCCAGGATCAGGATGGGGGGATTTTTCAGGAACACACGGGCGATAGCCACCCTCTGCTTTTGTCCACCGGACAGCTTCACACCTCTTTCACCCACCTGGGTATCATAGCCCTGGGGCAGAGAGAGAATGAATTCCTCCAGCTTTGCTCTGCGGGCTGCTTCCTCCACCATCTCACGGGTGGCACCCGGGGTGCCGTAGGCGATATTTTCATAAATGGTAGCGTTAAACAGGAATACGTCCTGTGCCACCATACCGATCTGCTCACGCAGAGAGGAACGGGTCATGTGGCGAATATCCATACCGTCGATAGAAATGCTACCGCCGTCGATCTCATACAGGCGGGGGATCAGGTGGCACACGGTGGTCTTACCGCCACCGGAGGAGCCCACCAGGGCAACCGTCTGCCCTGCCCCCACGGTAAAGGACATATCGTGCAGCACCTCGCCACCCTCACTGTAAGCAAAGCTTACGTTTTTGAAGGTGATCTCCCCCTTGAAGGCAGGGGCCTCCTGGGCGTTGGGGTCCTCCTGCTCCTCCTCTGCATCCATGATCTCACAGAAGCGGGAGAAGCCCGTCATACCGCTCTCATACTGCTCGGTAAAGCCCACCATCTTCACAATAGGCTGGGTGATGACGGATACGTACAGCATAAAGGTCACCAGATCCACGTAATTAAAGGCGGCAATGCCACGCCCGCTGATTACCAATACACCACCCAGGGTCAAAACCACCAGATACAGAATATCCGTAGCAAAGCTCATCCAGGAATGGAAGGTACCCATGGCGGCATAGAAGTGGCTGCGGGTCTTTACGTAGTCACCGTTATAGGAGGCAAACTTGTTCTCCTCCTGCTCGGTGGCGTTAAAGGTACGGCTGACACGGATACCGGAAATAGAGTTTTCCAGCCCTGCGTTCAGCTCTGCGATCTTGGCTCTGGAGCTACGGGAGGTTTCGCTCAAGCGATGACGCAGCTTCGACACGAAGAACACCATGCAGAATACCACCACCATAGCCACCAGGCTAAGGGGCAGGTTAATGGATGCCATGATCACGATGGC
>JAZORW010000216.1:0-12664 GCA_045656805.1 Eubacteriales bacterium
GCTCTGTAGATTCAGAATAATCCACCGCAATCAAGAGAGATGTCCCGCCAACCCTCACATTCGACTGAACGAATGAGGGGCCGGACAGCAGAAATACGCCAATGAGAAGGGCTACACAACGCAGACCCAGAGAAAGAATTCTGCCGGGGGTGCTACGCTTATTTTTAGGAGTCCGTAAAAAGGGGAAAATTGTGAGGAACAGAGCGAGCACCACAAAGGCTAGCGCCCAGGGGCGTGTAAAATGCATACTAAAATCACACACGGTAATACACCCACCATTCTGCCAGCATAATGAGAAGCAGCACGATCAAAAGGATCTGCCAGATCTCCTCGGGCTCAAATTCTGTCACAACGTCATCGGGAATGGGAATAGACGACAGAGAGTCGCATTCCATATAAATGTTACTTTCTCCGTCAGGGATGCTGACGTAGCATCTATAGGTTAGAGAGCTGAGTGTACCGTTTACGCCGTCCCCTGCTCTATCCAACTCTATAATAATGCGGTAGTTCCCGGGGCGGGAGAAGCTATAGATGGTATTCTGTGCATCCATCACCATAACGGCAACACCGTCATGCTCAATGGTAACCTTTGTTGCCCCGGCGGGCATGGTCATTTCTACCTGCTCACCCACGTGGAATTCCTGCCCGTCTACTACGTCGTGGCATGCAAAATTCAAAAGATTGCGGTATAGCAGCACCTGACCGACACCCTCCAGACCCATATCGGAGGTTTCAATGGTCATAACCACGATTCTCTGGAAGCCATTCATACCCGCCATGATTACGGGATGGTTTCCTACCTGCAAAAGAGGCACGTAAGAGGTGCTCTCCATTTCAATATACTGACCTACCGCAATATTACCGAAGGAGATTCCCTGCAGGATCTGTGCGTAGGGCTGAACGGTAGTCATACTACTGGTGATGCTATAGGGGCTTCCCGCCTGTGCTACGTAGCGCTCACCAAAGGTAACGTCTACTACAGAGGGCAGAGAACAGATGACCTCAACATCCTCCTCTCCCTGCGTAACCTTACCTGTAGGGGGATTGATAAACCATACGCTACCGTCGTCAGGCATAATATCGGGAATTACGCCCATAAAGACGTATAGATCATATCCGGAATACCGTATATCGCTACCGTCAGGGGGAGGGATCTCATGTCCCTCTTTATCAATGCTGTACGCAATAATGGTGGCGACAACAGTTCCGCCTTGTGAACGGAGTGCGGATTCCACGTACAAATAAGAATCCAGGCTGTTGGGACCCACTACCAGCTGTATAAGCGTGTTATCATCCTGAATATAAGAGCAAGAATAGGTGTCGTCCTCACTGAGATAGTCACCCGCATCCAGGATCAGCATTTCTGCCACGATATACCGACGGGACTCATATTCTCTGAAAACGACCTCTGTGGGCTCGTTTGCACTGCACTCCACCTTTTTAGTGCTGACGTATTGACCGTCCACATACAGGGCCACCGTCAAATCGGCATCCGATCCGTAGGAGGCAACCGTACCGGTGAATACCCAGGAATTCTCCTTTAACTCACCCCTCAGACCAACAGCGGCAGCATTCCAGGAATCTTCCTTCTCTGCGACGTTCACTACCTGAATACCTTCCAGGTGGCCGTAATTGCTATCCGTGAAGAAGAGAATGGTTGCCTCTGTATTCTCCTCCTGGGCACCGTATGCCAGAAGAAGTGCCCCCTCAATATCCGCATTACCGTAAGAGCATTCGCACTTATCAATAGCATTCAGAATATCGTTGGGCTGGTCAGAGCGGAAGGCATACCGTTCTGCCTGGGCAGAGGCACTGATGACAGTCACACGGCTGTTAGTGCCTGCCTTCTCAGCATATTTTTCCATTTCCTTCTTGGCACGGTCAAAGCGGGTAGCTCCGCTGCCGTCCTCGGTCATCATGCTGGCAGAACCGTCCAGAATTATGATCACCTCGTCCGTGGTTTTGGGAATTACCGTAGGCCTTGCCAAAAGCATACTAAGACAAACGATAGCAATGATCTGGAACAAAAGCAGAATGGTGTTTCTCATATTCCAGGAGAAACGCCGCTTCATATACTTTTTAGCTCGTTCCCAAAGGAAGGTACTGGATACTACCTCCTCTTGATACCGCCGTTTCAGTATGTAAAACAGTATCAGTATGGGTACCCCTATCAAACCTAAGAGGCCCCAAGGGTTAATAAAACTTAAATTCATACGACAACGTCCGCTTGATATCCCTTTTCAAAAATAATGTGCTCAATAGGCTCATTCGTAGTTGCAAAAATGCAGGCTGCGCCTCTGCTGCCGCAGAAATCCGCAATCTCTTTGCGGTATTCACGCAAGGCAGTGTCATAGGCTTTCTCAAAGGTTTTGTTGATCTTCATCCGCATATTCCGTCTGTCAGAGGGAACGGTGGACTCCATATCGATCAGCTGAATATCCCCCGACAGTGAGGGCTTTGCCTCCTGGGGAGACAGCAGCTGCAGAAGCAGCACTTCTCTGCGGCGGAAGATGAGAAAGTCTACCATTGCCTTCCAGTCGCTCTCGGTCAAAAGGTCGGAGATCACGATAGTAAGACCGTCGTCATAACCGGGGTTAGGATCGTTCAAAAGTGCCTTCTCCAGGTCAGAATCACCGTAAAACTCTACGTTCTCCAGCATCAGTGCCGCATTACATACGGCAGTTTTCCCTACCAGAGTTCCGCAAAGGTCAGTAAGTCTGTCACCGTGCAGCATCTGAAAGGACACGCGGTCCATGGCACAGACTGCCAAATATCCCAGAGCCGCAGCAAGACGCAGTGCGGACTCACCCTTTTCAGGGTTACCGCTCTCCATGGACTTGGAGCAGTCAATGACGATGCGGTGATGCAGCTGTCTTTCATCTGTAAACAGCTTAATGAAAAACTTCTCAAATCTGGCAAAGACGTTCCAGTCAATGCGTCTGAGGTCATCGCCAGGCACGTATTCACGGAAATCCGCAAACTCAACGGTATTACCGTAGCCATGTGCCTTTCGGCTACCGCCGAAAAGACCTGTCATGGCATCCTTCATAACCAGGGAGATTGCTTCAACACGTTCGAACAGTGCCCCGTCGAACACTTTTCTCTTCATAGAAATTACTTCTTAGTTTCTGCGGGTTTCTGCGCTTCAGCAGGCTTCTGTGCAGGGGTCTGTGCAGGTGCAGGAGAAGCGGGCTTAGCAGGTGCCTGAGCGGGAGCCTGTGCAGGGGCAGCGGGCTTCTGTGCTGCCTGCTGTGCAGGTGCGGTAGTAGCAGGCTTCTGTGCGGGGGCAGCGGGCTTTTGCGCGGGGGCAGGTGCTGCCGCCTTCTTAGCACGGCGTGCATCACGCTCCTTCTGCAGTGCGGGCAACTTGTCCTTCAGCTCCATAATAATGCCACGGACTACCTGGTCGGCACTCATCTTACTGGTCACCGCCTCAAAGCTCAGCTTAATTCTGTGGCGGAGTGCAGGCACTGCCAGGGCGTTAATATCCTCATAGGAAACGTTATATCTACCGTGGAGCAAAGCTCTAACCTTAGCGGCAGTAATGATAGCCTGTGCAGCACGAGGGCTGGCGCCGTAACGGAGATACTTCTCGGCGGTCTTGATGCCCAGCTGGTTATCGGGATAGGTAGCAGATACCAGCAGCATTGCATAGTACATAACGTCGTCAGACACGGGGATCCCCTTAGCGGTGCGACGCATTGCCAGCAGTTCTTCACCGCTACATGCCGCATTTGCGGTTTCGTCCATGGTCTTCTGGGTTACGTTAACGATCTGCTCCAGCTCATCAACGGAGGGGAAGGGAACGATCAGCTTGAACATGAAACGGTCCATCTGTGCCTCAGGCAGAGGGTAGGTACCGTCCTGCTCAATGGGGTTCTGGGTAGCCAGAACGAAGAAGGGCTCGTTCAGCTTACGGGACACGCCCATAACGGTAACGGTGTGCTCCTGCATCGCCTCCAGCAAAGCAGACTGGGTCTTAGGCGTTGCACGGTTGATCTCGTCCGCCAGAACGATATTACTGAACACGGGACCCTTCTGGAAGGAGAAGGAGGAATTCCCCTTGTCGTCCTTTACGATGATGCTGGTACCGGTTACGTCGGCAGGCATCAGGTCGGGGGTGAACTGAATACGGGAGAAGGGCAGATCAAATACACGACCCAAGGAACGCACCAGACGGGTCTTACCCAGGCCGGGTGCACCCTCCAGAAGTACGTTACCGCCGGCGATAATTGCCAGCACGGTGTATTCAACGATCTCGTTCTGGCCGATCACGTCTTTTCTCAGCTCGGTGAAGATTTTTTTGCTCTTTTCCGCAAATTGTTCAAGATTCTTTTCGGTGATTGCTTCGATTCCCATGACTAACTCCGTTCTCTATTTAAAAGATTTCTGTTCTTAGTGTTTTAGTTTTCTTTTTGCTTGTTCAGCTGATCCTTCAGCAGTTCGTAATAGCGGTTAATGGCAACCAACTGATCGTCAGTATAGGTGCCCTCCTCTACTGCCTTGTCAATAGCTTCCTTAAAATCGTCCAGATTCTCTTCTGTCATTTCCTCCCATGCACCGGTCACACTGTTATAGAAGGAAAGACCGCCCTGGAACTGAGAGCCGCTCTGTGGGGGACTCTGCTGATTTTGATTCTGCTGCTGTTGCTGTTGCTGCTGTTGCTGTTGCTGCTGTTGGCTCTGCTGCTGTTGCTGCTGTTGTTGCTCTTGCTGCTGCTTTTCCTCTTCTGTGGGGATCTGGATCTCGGGCTGTTCCATTTCTTCAAGAACATCCTCCATGGCATCCTTCAGATCCTCCAGCACGTCCTCTAAGAACTCTTCGGTTTCCTTCTCAGACTTAAAGGCGGCGGCAATTTCTCTGTATGCCTTCTCCAGAACACCCTCACTGGTTGTGCCGATGGGGTACAGCATAGAGGGATAATACTTGTTGGAAAGGATTGCATTGGACACGTTTCTAAGCCCCTGGGAAAGGCCGTACAAGGCAATTACCATAGGATGCTCGGTATAAATACTGAAATGTGCCTGTTGGAACGCCAGCTCAATACTGTCGGAGATCTGGCTCAGCTTATTTGCCACAGAGTTAGAGTCTACGGGGACGTCTGTCATACTCTTGTCGTAGATCAGGCCATACAGCCCGATAACCACGACCTCATAAGCACCGGTGTCGGCATATTCCTGTAAGAAGGCCTCTTTCATCGTGCTATTGATGGTGATACATCCACTCTCTACACGCTCGGTAGCATCTGCGCCGTTCTGATACAGAGTTTTCCATGCACTCATTTCGGTGAGTGCCAGGTTAAAGGCAATATAAATGTGGTTGTCTTCATACACCTGTGCATTAGAAAGACACGTGCTGATGGCACCCATTACACCATTAAGGTAAGTAACGGCATCTGCAGGATTGCTAAAGCCCAGCAGCGTGTCCTTCACGCCCGCAAAGGCACTCTCCAGAGCATCGGTATCACCGTCCAGAATTGCCTGACCCATTGCCAGTGTCATCTCGTATTCGGCGAGGAGTAAGCCAATGGCGGTTGCATTATAGGATTCCAGGGCCTGAACGTCGGAAATCGCCTCGCTGATCAGAGCCTTAATGTTATCAATGTTCAGCTGGTAAAGCTTACCGTTGGTCTGATTGTACTCCTGCTCAATGGCAGTTGCCAAAGTCTCCAGACGTGTCTCAAGACGCTTTATATCTGCCTGAGAGGCACCGGTAGACTCTAGATCTTCAATAATTTCACGTACCAGATCTGCGTAGTAAACGTACATGTGGTCGATGGCGATTCGCAGGAGCCCTTCGTCCAGTTCCAAGAGAGCTTTACCCAGCTCCTCGGTACCGGGCAGGAGCATCAGCACCTCACCCAGCTTACGTGCTACCTTATTCTGCTCTATCAGCTGCTCGATCTCTTCTATGGCATCCTCAAGGTCGGCCATCTGGTCGGACTCGTCCTTCTCTTCGGTTTTTCCCTCTTCGAAGGATTGCTTCAGGTCATCAAAGATATCCTCCACCTTATCTATGACAGAAGAGTCGATATTCCCGTTGCTACCCGCATTCTGGATCAGCTGATCTACGTAAATGATCAGATCGTCGATGACGGGATAGGAGATCACATAATCGTCGGGAATGGGGGCACCAAGACCGTTGGCTGAGATCTCTACGTCTCTTTCAGCCGGAGGGGGAAGGGTCATCAAAAGTGCACCGATGGTCACCCAAATGGTAAGACAGGTGGTGAACAAGGGGGTTTTGATGGATACAGCCTTAGGCTTCAGCTGGGAGAGAGCCTGAACGGTATCCATCCGCTGCTTCTGTGCAATATAGGAATTATCACGCAGCAGCTCCTGCATGGTTACCAATCGTGACTGCAGTCCTGCCTCATCAATACGACGGAGCACCTGACGGAAGGACATGCTGTACACATAAAGGTGTGTAAGAATGCCGGCAGCCAGGGTTACGGGCACCGTAATCACCCATAGCAGCCACCAGATAGTGTCACTGCCAGCCAGACGCATGATCGCAGCAGTAATAAACGCAGTGGAAATGCCTGCTGCCACAGCGGCGAAGATCGCCTGGATGAGGGTTTCCCGACGAAGGCGTCGGAGATAGGGTTTCAAGAGTTTTTTAAATTTCATGACTTGTGTCTTTGCAGATGCAAAGGCCTCCTCAATTTATTATCTATATTATAACATATCAATTATATCAGGAGATGTTCAAGAAAACAACAGACAAAATAAAAATCGTGATTTTAGCCACAGAATATATATTCCTTTGTGCATGTTGTCGAATGACTTTTTTTAATAAATGCAAAAAAGGCCGCCACATAGTGGCGCTCCTCTTTAAGGTGGTGCTCCTGCGGGGATTCGAACCCCGGACCCCTTGATTAAAAGTCAAGTGCTCTACCGACTGAGCTACAGGGGCACAACGCTCATTATATTACCATAAAAGCACCCTCTTGTCAATACTTTTCCAAAAAAAGCAGACCAATTCTACGCAGAAAACAGGGGCTCCTTACTCCCCGTATTCCTGTGCATCGCCCAGGACGGAGGCAATCTTAAACAGACGGTTATATTTTGCCACCCTTTCTCCTCTCGCAGGGGCTCCTGCTTTTATATAGGGGGCATCCGTCGCCACCGCCAGGTCTGCAATGGTGGTATCCCCCGTTTCACCTGATCTGTGTGAAATGATATGGCTGTATCCGTGCCTTCTGGCTATATCCACCGCTGAAAAGACCTCCGTCAGCGTTCCTATTTGGTTTGGTTTAATTAAAATTGCATTTCCAACGCCTTCGCCAATCCCCCTCTCCAGTCTGCGGGGGTTGGTTACGAACAAATCGTCTCCCACCAGCATCACCTGCCCACCTACAGTCTCTGTCAGGGCCTGCCACGTAAGGATATCGTCCTCCCCTGCTCCATCCTCCAGCGACACAATGGGGTACTGCCTAATGAGCTCCTCCCAGTATGCAACCAGACCTTCTCCGGTAAATGTTCTGCCACTCTTGGGCATCCGATACCGCCCCTCCTGCACCCATTCGCTGCTGGCAGCATCCAGCCCGATGCCGATTCTATCCGTATCATAGCCGGAAAGGTGAATGGCCTCTAAAATCAGTTCGATTGCCTCCTCATTCTCTGCCAGGTCAGGAGCATAGCCGCCCTCATCACCAACGGTTGTGCCTTTTCCTTTTTTAATCAGTAGAAGCTTTAGGGCTGCATACACCTCAGCACACATCCGTACCCCCTCACTGAAATCTCCCGCTCCGATGGGCATTACCATAAACTCTTGAATATCCAGGTTATTGGAGGCGTGAGCACCTCCATTTAAAATATTCATCATAGGCACGGGCAGTCTGCATCGCACGCTGCCCCCTAAATAGCGATACAGAGGCATCCCAAGGGCACAGGCGGCTGCACGTGCCGCCGCCATGGAAACAGCCAAGGTAGCATTTGCCCCCAGGCGAGATTTGTTTTGTGTGCCATCCAGCCCTATGAGAAGGGAGTCAACGCCATACTGATCAAAGGCATCTCTGCCTGACAGGGCAGGCGATATGATTCCCCTGATATTCTCCACTGCCCGCAGAACCCCCTTACCGCTATAACGTCTAATATCGCCATCCCTAAGCTCATACGCCTCATGGCTACCCCTTGAGGTGCCGGAAGGAACGGACGCCACCCCCATGGTGCCGTCCGATAGATAGACCGTCGCCTCCACCGTTGGCATTCCTCTGCTGTCCAGAATTTCTCTGCCACCTACTTTGCTTATTTTAATCTGCATCACCAAATCCTCCCTTTTCCTCCAGTATGCCCAGATGTGAGTATCCTCATTCCAAATACCCGAGAGACCTTTCGTGCATACACTGTATAAAAGGAGGTGTTTACCATGTATACCGCTCCCGCTAATATGACCCTTGACCAAGTGGCAAAGGCAACCGGCACAGACAAGAAAAGACTCAAAAAATACAACCCCACCCTAAAGAGCAGCTCACTGAATCCCGGAGAGGCCGTATTGCTCCCCCCATTAGAAAAACGCCCAACTGACGCCCCCAGTAAAACCTGTGCCCTGGCAGGCCGAGGGGCCCTGTTCGTTTTAGGTGATAGAGGGGCCTTTTTCTCACCGGGCGTTCCACCCGCACTTTCCCCCTGTCTTACTCACTGCATCCAAGAGGTATCAGATGACAAAAGGGGCAGACTGTATATTCCGTATGCAAGTCAAGGCGAAGCCGTAAAACTTTTGTGTTTTTCAAATAGAAGTGCCTCCTTAGACATACAGGATCTAACGAACGCACCCCTAAAAAGAAGTGGCTGGAACGGGTGCATTTGGAGAGAAAACCTCCTCAATAGATATGAGCATTTTTCCCATCTGCGGTCAACGCTGCACCGGCACGGACTGCTATCGTGCATCTCTCTCCCCTTGAAGTATTTGTGCAGTCATTTTCCCTATGAAAGTATCCCTCATATATGCGACGGGATAATATTGGAATGCACAGAGGAGGCGACGCTTTCTCCCTGTCTTGACGTGTTGGGAGATCTTGCAAGCGGATCTGTGAGACCTTACCTTTGGATCGGGTTGCCACCCGAATGGGGACGCAGGGCCTTTGCCTTTCGCGGTGGAAGTTCCATAGAAAAAGCCCTCCCCAAAATGGAGAGGGTCTTAGATCAAATTGCATATGGCGGTTACGGTGGCATTCTGGTGCCCAAAGGTGGTACCGCACCTGAATTTTACGGTTTATTCCGCTCTTATTTTACGCCTCAGCGGGGATACGAAACAGAGCCGCCGCATTCCTTGCAGTAATCTCTGCTGCCTCCTCCGGGGTCAAGCCCCAAAGGCGTGCTAACTCACTGCAAGTATAGGAAAGATATCCCGAATCGTTTCGTTTTCCTCTATGAGGATGAGGGGTCAGATAGGGCGCGTCGGTTTCTATTAAAACTCTATCGTGGGGAAGAGAAAGAGACGCCTCCTTAACGCCCTTGGCGTTTGTAAAAGTTACGGTGCCGGAGAAAGAGATATACCACCCTCTCCTCACCAGATCCTTTGCCATTTCAGCACTGCCACTGTAGCTGTGGAATACCCCTTTTACACCGGGGTATTCACATATAATATCAAAGCAGTCACCGTGTGCCTCTCTGTCGTGGATCACGACGGGGAGGTTCAGTTTTTGTGCCAGCTCCATTTGAGCACGGAAATACGCCTTCTGCTTATCCTTATCAAGTGGCTCCCAGTGATAATCCAGCCCAATTTCGCCAAGTGCCACCGCCTTGCTTTTAGGGTCTAGTAGCATCTTTTCGATCTCCCCCACTGCCTCAGTGGGATCGTCAGGCAACTGGTAGGAGTCACAGGGGTGAATACCCAGGGCTGTATACATATGGGGGTATCTACTAGCCTGTTGGATTGCCTTCTGACAGGTCTCAGGCGAGGTTCCTACGTTTACAACGTGGGAAACGCAGCTGTCAAACAGACCGCCTAGCAGCGTGTCTAGATCCTCCTGAAAGCGGTCGTCCCAATAATGTGCGTGGGAATCAAAATACATCATTAGTGGATTCTCTCACCCAGTCTCACAGAATCGTCAAGGAATACCACCTTCACGTCCTCCTCACCGGAGGCAAGAAGCATGCCGCGGCTCTCCACACCGCACAGGGTGGCAGGCGCCAGGTTTGCAACAATAATAACTTTCTTACCGATCAACTGCTCAGGGGTATAGAACTTAGCAATTCCGGAAACAACCTGTCTGGTTTCATAACCAAGGTCCACCTGCAGCTTCAGCAGTTTCTTAGCCTTGGGAACGGGCTCACAGGCAATGATCTTTGCAGAGCGTAGCTCTACGCCTGTAAACGCCCCAATTCCGATCTCTGCCTCATGCTCAGGCTCGGGGATAGGCTGGGCTGCCTTTTCAGCCGCCTCTGCTTCCTTTGCCTTACGGTCCACGATCTCGTCGATCACCTTCTCATCCACACGGGCGAACAGGGGAGACGCCTCACCCAACGCCTGTCCGGCAGAAAGTCCACCAAAGGTGGAAACGGTGGCATACTCCGCTTCCGAGATTCCCAACTGTGCGAAAATTCTCTTAGAGGTGCCGGGGAGCATGGGGGTCAAGAGAACCGCCGCCACACGAATGCATTCCAGCAAATTGTAAAGAACGGTGCCCAATCTTTCCTTCTTTTCAGGATCCTTGGCAAGAGCCCAAGGCATAGTTTCGTCAATATACTTATTGGCACGTCTCAGCATAGAGAAGATCTCAGACAGACCGTCTGCGATTCTAAAGCCCTGGAATGCCTCACGGGAGGCAGCGACAGCCGCAGCCACGGTTGCCTTCAGCTCTCCGTCTGTGCATTCCTCCCCTGCGGGGGTGGGAATTTGACCGTCAAAATACTTTACCGTCATGGCGTGGGTACGGCTGACCAGGTTGCCCAGATTGTTTGCCAGGTCTGTATTGTAGCGAGACAGTACGTTGTAATAAGAAATTCTGCCGTCCTGATCGTAGGGCATCTCGGACAGTGCGTAGTACCGCACACCGTCCACGCCAAACAGCTCTGCCAGCTCGTCCGCATAGATTACGTTGCCACGGGACTTGGACATCTTCACCTCAGCTCCGTCTCCGCTCTTCTTCTCCTCTGCTGCGTTGAACCAGGGGTGTCCAAATACTTTTTCAGGCAGGGGAAGCCCCAGGGACATAAGGAAAATAGGCCAGTAGATGGTGTGGAAACGGAGAATATCCTTACCGATGATATGCACCTTCGCAGGCCACAGAGAACGGAACTCCTCACTCTGCTCCTCGTAGGTCTTATCAGGGTCATAACCAATAGCGGTAATATAATTGGAGAGGGCGTCCAGCCAAACGTAGGTTACGTGTTTGGGGTTAGACAGCACAGGAATGCCCCAGGTAAAGGAGGAACGGGAAACGCACAGATCCTGCAGACCCTCTTGGGAGAGAAGGAAGTTATTCAGCATCTCCTTTTCACGGGACAGGGGCTCAATAAAGCCGGGATGAGAGCGAATATGCTCGATCAGCTTGGGAGCATACTTGGACATACGGAAGAAGTATGCCTCCTCGCGGGACTGCTCTACGGGACGCATGCAGTCGGGGCACTTACCGTCCACCACCTGGGTGATAGTGAAGAAGGACTCACAGGGGGTGCAATACCAGCCCTCGTAGTATCCGAGATAAATGTCGCCGCTCTTAATAAAACGGTCAAAAATCTTCTGGACAGTCTTAGTGTGGCAGTCGTCCGTGGTGCGGATGAAGCGATCGTAGGAGGTGTCCATCAGATCCCAAATACCCTTGATCTCGCCGGCGACGCCGTCTACGTATACCTGGGGAGTAACGCCTGCCTCTTTTGCCAGAGCCTCGATCTTCTGACCGTGCTCGTCAGTACCGGTGCAAAGATATGCGTCCTCACCCATCTGACGCTGGAAGCGGGTATATGCATCCGCCATAATGATCTCATAGGTATTGCCAAAATGCGGCTTTCTGGAAGCATAGGCAATGGCGGTGGTAATATAGTATTTGGTGTGTTTCATGGAAAAACTCCTCTCGGATGCCTTACTTATACAATACTGTATATTAACATAAATTTCTAAGAAGTGCAAGTGTTCCCGCATTTTTTATGGGTTTTCCGTGCCACTTTTGCCCAAAAGCATTTGACAGCCCCCGTTACGTCTGTTATACTGTTATATGTCAAAGAAGGATGGAGGTATGGGCTATGTCACGGGATTTTCCTCGTATATTTGCAAACGAGAATAACCGCCGACGTATGGCGTCTGCTATACGGCGTGGCACCCTGGCACACGCCTATATGATAGAGGGACCGGACGGCTCCGGACGTCGCACCTTTGCCACCCACATTGCAGCTGCACAGGCATGTGCCATGCGTCATGACGCCACAGGCTTTATCCCCTGCGGTGAATGTGCCGCCTGCAAGAAGATTTTAGGTGAAAATTCAGCTGACGTGCATTACGTTCGCCCCGTGGGTGCTACCATTGGTGTGGATGCGATTCGCCAGATCCGTTCCGACATGTATCTATCCTCCACCGAGAACGATAAAAAGGTTTACATTATTGAGGAAGCACAGACTATGACGGTGCAGGCACAAAATGCCCTGCTCATCGTCCTGGAGGAGCCCCCCACCGATATTTTGATCTTTCTTTTGACAGACAGGGTGGACGCTATGCTATCCAC
>JAZORW010000217.1:0-7820 GCA_045656805.1 Eubacteriales bacterium
AAACCGGAGAAACCTCCAGACGGGGCGTCTATGCCGGCGGCGATGCCGTCACGGGTGCCGCCACCGTCATACTGGCAATGGGAGCCGGAAAGCAGGCTGCCGCCGCCATTCACGAGGCACTTAGCCACTGATGGAAAAGAGAAATTATCAGAGAGAGCTGGACGCACTGATAGACGGTCTTGGAGGGCGTATTCCCACCCTGCTCCTTCACGGCTGCTGTGCCCCCTGCTCCTCCTACGTGCTGGAATATTTATCTCAGCATTTTGCCATCACCCTGTATTTTTATAACCCCAATATTTCCTCCCGCGAGGAGTATGAAAAGCGGGCAGAGGAGGCAAAGCGGCTGCTGGATGCCCTGGATACCAAGCATCCCGTCACCCTGGTGGTTACCCCCCATAGTTCAGAGGATTTTACCTCTGCCATAGCGGGTCTGGAGGAGGCACCGGAGGGGGGCGAAAGATGCAAGATCTGCTATGAAATTCGGCTCCGCCGTGCCGCAGAGGAAGCCAAGAAAGGTGGGTACGACTATTTCACCACCACCCTGTCCATCAGTCCCCATAAGCGTGCCGATTGGCTGAATGAAATTGGGGAAAAAGTGGGTGGAGAGATGGGCGTCCGCCATTTGCCATCCGACTTTAAAAAGCGGGGCGGGTATCTCCGCTCTGTTGAGCTGTCAGAGGAGCTTGGACTCTACCGCCAGGATTACTGTGGCTGTGAATACAGCCGAATCGCCAGAGAAAAGCAAAAGGCAGAGAAAAACAAAGATTAAGGAAGCGAAGGAACCCTCGCTTCCTTTTTGCATAAAAAAGAGAGGCACCCTTTATACAGAGTGCCAAATTCGCAAAACACCTTTACGAGAGGTATTCCCCTATGGTAAAATAAGGTGAAGAATAATCGCCCGCACGAGGGTGCGGACAGGAGGATACTATGAAAAAAACTCTTAGACTAATGGCGGGTATACTCTGCCTTTGCTGTGTGCTGGGGTCTTTTGCAGGGTGTGATCTTATCGATTACTATTTTGGCACGGGCGACACCACCCCTGAAGGGGAGGGTGATACCCCCGCGGCATCGGCAGGGCTGTACATCAACGAGATCTGCTCTAAGAATACCTCCTATCCTTCTCCCGACGGGAAGAACTACGACTGGATCGAGCTGTATAATAGCTCTGAAAACGCCCTGTGGCTGAACGGCTATGCCATCACCGATAAGGAAGGTAAGATGAAGCATACCTTCTCTCAGGATCTAAGTGTCCCTGCGGGTGGGTATCTGCTGCTGTGGGCATGTGGCGAGGAGAATATGGGGAATAAGACCCCCGGGGGCATCTATCTGCCCTTTGGCATTTCTGCCGGCGGTGAGGGTGTGTACCTGTATAATTCCCAGGGCTTTTTGCTGGATTCTGCAGCCGTTCCTGCATTGGAAGAAAACATCTCCTTTGGCTATATGACTGACGGTGTAGGGGAGAGGGCTGAGCTGAACAGGACCCCCGGTGCCACCAACAATACCGCAAAGGTTGCCACCCTGGATAGCAGCATCGCCACCGTCTCTCACGAGAGTGGCTTCTACGATGTCGCCTTTACCTTAAACGTAACGGTGCCCGAGGGCTACACCGTGTATTATACCCTGAACTGCAAGGAGCCTAATAAGCACAGTGCAGAGTTCCCCGAGGACGGTCTGCGTATCACCGACGTGACCAGCACCACCAATAAGTACGCCAATCTCTATCAGGGCATCATCGACCAGACCTTTGAGAGCTACACCCGCTCTCAGCTGCCCACTGCCCCCGTGGATAAATGCACCGTGGTACGCCTGATCATCTATAACGAAAAGGGCAAGAAGAGTGACGTGATCACCAAGTCTTATTTCATCAATTATGACAATAAGACGGGCTACGAAAACGTATCCGTAGTATCTCTGGTATCCGACCCTGACGGGCTGTATGGCACCAACGGCATCTTCACCAATTCTGCCAACTGGTCAAAGGGCTCTGACGCCACAGAGAGAGGCAAGGAAAAGGCAACCAGCTTCACCTACTTTAAAGCTGACAAGTCCTATTCCTTTGAGCAGGTGGTAGGCATGCGTCTCCACGGCACCTCCACCCGTTCCCAAATTCAGAAGAGTCTTACTCTCTTTGCCAGAAGTGAATATGGCAACGGTTCTTTTGAAAAGGCAATCGTGGGCACCGCAGAAAAGTGTCATTCCATGGTACTGCGTGCCGACGGCAATTCTAAGATCCAAGAGGGCTTTATTCAGTCCTTGGTATCGGATAGAGAACTTTCTACCTGCGACTACACCCCCACGGTGGTATTTATTGACGGTGAGTATGCAGGGGTCTATAACCTGTATGAGCGTGTGTCCGACGAGTATATTGAGGAGTATTACGGTGTGGATGAGGATAACGTGTACATCGTGAAAAAGGGCTCCGAGGGGAACGTAGACGGTGCCCTGGCTGCCTACAATTCCTTCTATTCCTACCTGACGGGTACTGACTTCTCCAAGGCGTCTAACTATAATACCCTGTGCCAGAAGGTGGATATTCAGAGCCTGATCGAGCTGCTGTGTGCCCAGATCTATATCTGTAACGCAGACTTCTCCTTCAGACAGAATATTGCCGTATGGCGTGTCATTGACCCCAGCCTGGAGGATAGCAGTAACCCCTATGCCGACGGCAGATGGCGGTTTGTGCTATATGATCTGGATATCAGCATCGGTGCATGGACACCTGTGGAAAATCTGCCTTCTCTCTCGACAAAAGCACAGCTGTTCCACTGTGACGCCACCTATAACGGCTTTACAGAGTCCTCTATTTGGGCAGACGCAGGAAACGGTATTATTAACCTCTCTCCTGTGGTGGCTCTTATGAGAAACTCCAGCTTCCGTCAGAGTTTTGTTTTGACCTTCCAGGATATGGTGAACGTGGATTTTGAGGCGGACGCCACTTTGAAAAAGCTGAATGCAGCCCTGGATATTTACCAGCCCCTCATGAAAAAGCATTACGAGAGATACGGTGTGCCTGTAAAGGCCTTTGAGAAGGGCTCTACCAATTCGAATTACGTAGTAAAGACCTATTTCGGTGGCACCAGTGCCTATGCCGCTGTCACAGGCTATTCCTGGCGACAGGAGATGCAGTTTGCTGTGGATTTCTTCCGTGACCACGGGGCCTATGCCCTGGAGGACCTGGCAGAGGTCTTTGGCCTTAGAGGAAAACTGTCAACCGTTAGCCTGGCGGTAAATGGCGAGGGCGGTAGCCTGGTCCTGAATGGAGAAACCGACGTGCCTCTGAATAGTGAGGGAGAGTGGAGCGGAAGCTACTACACAGATTATGCCCCCACTGTTACCGCAGTAGCGGCAGAGGGATATACCTTCACGGGCTGGGTGATCACGGGGAATGCTACCCTGGAGAGCACCACCTCTTCCACCGCTGTGATAGGGAGCTTTAGCGGCGACTTTACCCTGATTGCGACCTTTGCCCCCGTAAATCCTTAAAATGTAAGGAGATTGTATGAAAAGAGCTTCTTTTGCGTGCCTGTCCCTGCTTTTGCTCCTTTGCATGTGCCTGACGGCATGTACCACCCCCACTACACAGAGTGGCTGGACACCCCCTGACAACTATCCCTCCGGCGGAGGTGACAACGGTGACAACGGTGGCGGTGATAGCGGTGGAGAAGGTGACGGGGATACCCCCGAGGTGCTGGAAAACAACACCGTTTTTGTAAATGAAATCTGCTCTAAGTCCACAGATGCCGTCACAGGCTCTCTTGACTGGATCGAACTGTACAATGCAGGGGAAGAAGCCGTAGACCTGAGCGGTTGGTGGCTGTCTGATACCAAAAAAGAGCTGAACAGATACGTGTTCCCCCAGGGAACCTCCATTGCCCCCGCCAGTTATTTGATCGTGTGGGCCAGCGGCGGAGACCTGCCTCCTCAGGGTGTTGCGAACGCAAATCTTTACGCATCCTTCCGCCTGTCGAATGAAGGGGAGACCGTCTACCTGTCTAACCCTGACGGTCTGCGTGCCGACCAGCTGAAATTCCCCGGTACCTCTAAAAACACCACCTTCGGGCGTTCTGAGGACGGCGGTGCGGTCTTTGCCTATCTCTCTGGTTCCCTTGGTCGTACCAATGGAGGCACCGTGACGGGATTGGCAGAGTCTGTGCTGACCTTCTCCCACGAGAGCGGTTTTTACAGCGAGGATTTCCAACTGTCTATTTCTGCCCCTGAGGGATATACCGTTTACTATACCGTAGATTGCACCGACCCCAAGGGGGAGAACGGCGTTCGCTATAGCAAGGCGATTACCGTCAGTGACCCCTCCGGTGTGCCTACCTATTCTTATGACTTTTTCTCCTCTAAAAACTCTAACGGACGCGTCACTGACCTGTCCTACGTGGATAAGTGCTTCGTTGTGCGTGCTGTGGCGTGTGACGAGGAGGGGCATTATACCCAGACCATTACCAAGAGTTATTTTGTGGGCTACGAGGCGGGTGAGGGCTACGATACCCTGCCCATTATCACCCTGACCACCGATCCCGCACAGATCTACGATAAGACCGACGGCCTTTTCTATAATTACAATGTACAGGATCTGGAGATCCAGGTGAACTTTTCCTACTTTGAGGCAGGAGGGGAGTACTCCTTCGACCAGGAGGTAGGTATGCAGATCCGTGGCTCCTCCACCAGGGGCTCTCTGCAAAAGAGCCTGAACCTGATGGCCAGATCTGAATACGGCGGGGATAGTCTATTCCCCAATAAGTTATTCCCCGATGCCGCCTTCACCGATTCCGTGGTGCTGCGTGCGGATAACCGCTCTAATTTGCAGCTGGGACAGGGCTATTTGCAGACCCTGATCAAGGATAGAAACGTGGTGACCCAGGACTACCGTCCTGTCATTTTGTTCCTTGACGGTGAATATTACGGCCTGTATAACCTGTATGAAAGAAACTCTGACGAATTCCTTGAGGCCCACTACGGTGTGGCAGAGGATGACGTGTGGTACGTGAAGTTTGGCAGAGAGCCCAACTGTGATGCCGCCATGTCCGCATATACCCAAATGCACGATCTGCTGGCCTACGGTAACCTGGCATCTGCCTCCACCTACGAACAGCTGTGTGAGATGGTGGATATGCAGAGCCTGATCGATCTATTCTGTATTTACGTCTACTATGATAACGGCGATTTCTCCATGTCCCAGAATATTGCCGCATGGCGATGCTCGGACAGTGCTATTGATCCCACCAACCCCTATGCAGACGGCAAGTGGCGGTTTATCATATTCGACCTGGACTATTGTCTGGACGGTCCTGCCCAGACCAGCAATGCCTGGACGCGGGACACCTTCTCCGCTACCCCCAAGAACGGTGCTATCGGTAGCCCATTCTTAAAGTTCACTGAGGTGGCAAATCTGATGAAGAATGGGACCTTCCGGGAGGATTTTGTAGACACCTTCCTATATCTGTGTAACCACAACTTCCAGTTTGAAACCAGGGTGAGTGCCATTGTGGAGGAGCAGATCGATATCCTGCTGCCCGCAATTCAGCCCTATCTTAACAGATTTAATAACCTGAGCAGCTCCGGCTCTGAGAGAAATCCTTCGGGCTGGGAGAGCAGACTGCGTGAGAAGCAGATACGGTTCCTTAAATATAGACAAGACTATATTATAGATTATTTATTTAATCATTTTGATGTAGAGGACAGTCTGGCGGTGGTCACCGTGCAGATCCCCGACGCGGCAGAGAAAATTCTGCTGGACGGCTTTACCCTAACCCCCACCGATTCTACGGAGAGCCTGAAGCTGCATTGCCAGGCAGGGGATACAGTGACGGTAAAGCTGGAGCTGCCCGCAGGATGCACCGCATCCTTTAGCCTGACGGGCTGTACTCAGGTCAGCCGTGGAGAAAATGAGATAACCTTCCGTGTGGTGGCTGACGGTGCCACTGTAAACGTGACGGTAAATTGAGAGGTAATATGACGTATCAAGAGCTAATGGAGCAGCTGGATGAGCTGTGCCGCACCTATCACGCCTTCGTCATTGCCATAGACGGCATGGCACAGGCAGGTAAGACCCTACTGGCAGACCACCTGGCAGAGCAGTACGGTGCGGTGGTGATCCGCACCGAGGACTTTCTCCTGCCCCAAAAGGAACGCCCCATGGGCTGGGAGGAGAGGCCCGGGGAGGAGATGGACTTTGACCGCTTTGGGGAGGAGATCGTAACTCCTTTCCTGGAAAAGAGGCCCATTGTATACACTCGCGTGCATCCCGTAACGGGAGAGCCCCTTGCCAGACTCGCACTGCCGGAGGGGCAGATGTACGTGGTGGAGGGGCTGTATGCCACCCACCCCTTGATCCCCGATTTTTACGATCTGCGTATCTTCTGTGAGGTGGATAAGGAAACCCAGAGACAGAGACTAAGTGAGGGGGGTCACTCTCCCGTGACGGGAGAGGGATTGGAGCGTCAGAGGGTCTATTTTGAGACCTATATGACGAAGGAACTCTCCGATATCGTCTTAAATGAAACCTTTTCCTTGCCTAAGGCAGAGGAGAGCGAAAACGGGGAAAACAGAGGGTGAGCGAGATGGCAAAAACCCCTACGGTGATGCAGCTTTTGGGCTGCATCACCCCTTTTTTTACCCCAAAAAGTACACAAAAACGACAGAAACAGATACGTACAAGATGCACAAATTCAAAAGCCTGAAGCCAGGGTAAAACACGGTTGCTTTTGTTCAAAACGCTATTATTTATATTTAATATATAAAGAGATTGCTTTTTTCTTTGCAGGCATGGTATAATGTTATATCTGGAAAATTTTTAAACCATCGCACAATCTCAAACAAAACAACAAATCATAAAGGGGACTAAAATGAAGAGCACTCGTTTTTCCAAAATGCTTCTGTCTCTTCTCCTGGTAGTAGGTCTGCTGTGCAGCCTGCTGACCGTTCTTCCCGCTGCTGCGGAGGGAGAGACTGCAGTAGCAGAAAAGCCCGCAATTCCTGCGGCACCCACTGCCACCCTCAGTCCTGACGCGGACGTTTGGGACAGTACCGGCACTACCGAAGAGCCCACCAACACCGACTCTGACGGTGCCATTCTCATTGAGTCTGCGGCTCAGTTCCTGCACGTGGTGCTGAACGCAACCGCGGAAACCACCACCGGCAAGACCTACCGCCTGGCAACCGACGTTGACCTCAACGGGTACAACCTGGGTGCACCCGATACCCGCGTTTTCTGCGGTACCTTGGACGGTGACGGTCATATCGTGGCAAACACCTTCCTTTACGGCACTGCCCATGTGAAGGCCTATGGCTACGTGTTCCACAATCTGACCGGAGGTACCATTCGGGATATTACCTTCCTGGGTATGTCGTCCAATGCACTGGCCACCTACTCCGGTCTGGTAGGCACCGCCACCGACGCCACTATCTCCGGCGTGAGGGTTCTGGACGTCAACTTCCAGGCAGGCAACTTTGCCCCCATCGCTATGTATGCTACCAACTGCACCATCACCGATATTGTGGTCAGCGGTTCCGTCACAGGCATCTCCAACTCCAACGCCGGCAATCAGTCCTGTGCCGTCTTTGATGCCAACAACTGTACCATTGACGGTATCGTGAACTATGCTGACGTCAAGGGGGCCAAGAAGGGCAGCGTCGGCATGATCGTCGCGCAGCTGACGGGCACCGGCTCTACTGTCAGAAACTGCATCAACTACGGAGACGCCAATATCAACTCGGATAACAACTACTTAGGTGGTATTGTGGGTAACGTATACGCCACCGGCTGTGTGGTCGAGAACTGTGCCAACTACGGCGACCTGACCAATACCAAT
>JAZORW010000218.1:0-1138 GCA_045656805.1 Eubacteriales bacterium
ATCTACGGTCAGTGGCTGTGTGAGGCACCCATTTTCGTATATGACTTTGACAGATTCTCTGCAGAGGAGATTCTGCCCATGTTTGCTAAGTATGGCATCACCACCTTCTGTGCACCCCCCACCATGCTACGCATGATGGTAAAGGAGGATATCGGAAAGTACGACCTTTCCTCCATTCAGCATATGACTACGGCAGGTGAGGCTCTGAACCCCGAGGTCTTCCGTCAGTTTGAGGCCGCAACCGGCCTGCAGATCATGGAGGGCTTTGGCCAGACCGAAACCACCTGTGTCGTTGCGAACCTGGTAGGTACCAAGGCCCGTCTGGGCTCTATGGGTAAGCCTGTTCCCCTGTACAAGGTAGTGCTCCTGGATGCAGAGGGTAAGCCCGTGGACGACGGTGAGGTCGGTGAGATCTGTATTGACGTGCGTGAGGGTGCCCCCTGCGGTCTGTTCACCGGGTATTATAATGCCCCCGAAAAGACGGCAGAGTGCTGGCACGACGGCTTCTATCACACCGGCGATACTGCCTGGCGTGATGAGGAGGGCTATCTCTGGTACGTGGGCCGTACCGACGACCTGATCAAGTCCTCCGGCTACCGCATCGGTCCCTTCGAGATCGAGAATGTGATTATGGAGCTGCCTTACGTTCTGGAATGCGGCGTTTCCGCTGCGCCCGACGAGCTGCGTGGTCAGGTAGTAAAGGCCAGCATCGTTCTGACCCGTGGCACCCAGCCCACCGACGCCCTGAAGAAGGAAATTCAGGAGTACGTCAAGGCACGCACCGCCCCCTATAAATACCCCCGCATCGTAGTCTTCCGTGAGGAATTGCCCAAGACTACCAGCGGTAAGATTCAAAGAAACAAGCTGTAAGCAAAAAGGAGAAAAAGCATGGAAGAGATCAAGATCACTCTTACTGACGCCCCCAAGGCTAAGCCCGCTGATGAAAGCAAGCTCGGCTTTGGCAAGATTTTCACCGACCATATGTTTTTGATGGACTATGAGGCGGAAACCGGATGGACCAATCCCCGTATTGTTCCCTTCGGCCCTATCGCCCTGAGCCCCGCATCCTCGGTTCTGCACTACGGCACCGAGATCTTCGAGGGAATGAAGGCATATCGCACCGCAAACGGTGAGATCT
>JAZORW010000219.1:0-1957 GCA_045656805.1 Eubacteriales bacterium
CACGACAGGCGGAAATTACCTCTCCTGCATCAGCTACGGTTTCAATGCCCAGCACCAGACCCATACCGCTGACACCCTTGACACCGGGGGTGTTCTCCAGCTCTGCTCGGATATAGGCAGACTTTTCCCTTACACTCTCAAACAGTGCCTCGTCCAAACGACGCACCACGGAAAGTGCCGCTGCACAGGCAACGGGGTTCCCACCAAAGGTGGAACCGTGGGTACCGGGGGTCAGGGTATTTTCTACCTTTTCGCCCAGCATAGTGGCACCCAGAGGCAGACCGCCGCCCAAGCCCTTTGCGGTAGTGACAATGTCAGGGGTCACGCCGTATTGCTCATAGGCATACAGGCTACCCGTACGGCCGTTACCCGTCTGCACCTCGTCTGCAATCAGGAGAATATCTTTCTCAGCAAGATGTTTGGATAGCTCTTTTACAAATTCCTTTTCCAGGGGATATACGCCACCCTCGCCCTGCACGAATTCCAGCATCACGGCGGCTACAGTATTCTCCTGAGTCATAGAGCGTATAGCATCCATGTCGGAAGGATTCGCATATAGGAAGCCCTCAGTCAAGGGGGTGAAATCCTGATGGAAAACGTCCTGCCCTGTTGCGGACAGGGTGGTAATGGTACGGCCGTGGAAGCTGTTGCAGAGAGTAATGATCTGACACCGCTGCTTGCCGTACTTATCTGCGGCGTATTTTCTCGCCACCTTAATGGCACACTCGTTTGCCTCGGCCCCCGAGTTAGAGAAGAACACCCGCTTCATCCCGGTTCTGTTGCACAGGATCTCTGCCAGCTCGGCACAAGGCGTGGAATAGAACAGGTTAGAGCAATGCTGCATCTTTCCTGCCTGCTCTGCTACCGCCTGTACCCATTCGGGGTCTGCAATACCAAAGGTATTGACGGCAATGCCGGAGGACAGGTCAATATATTCTTTTCCCTCTGCGTCATACATGAGAGAGCCACTGCCGTGGGTAAATGCTACGGGAAATCTGGCATAGGTGGAGGCAACGTATGCCTCGTCCTTTTGAAAAATATTCATCTTCCTTCTCCCTCGTCGCTCACCATGGTGCCTGCACCCTCATCGGTCAGCATCTCCAGCAGGATCACATGAGGCACACGACCGTCCAGAATGATCACCTTCTCTACACCGTGACGAATGGCGTCAATGCAGCACTTGATCTTGGGGATCATGCCACCGGAAATGGTGCCGTCTGCCATCATTTCCTCCGCCTTTTGCACAGTAACCTCGGAAATCAGGGAGGTGGGATCGTTTATGTCTGTCAAAACGCCTGCAATATCGGTCAGGGTCAAGAATCTTTCTGCCCCCATGGCACCTGCAATTCTTGCGGCGGCGGTATCGGCGTTGATATTATAAACGTTCCCCTCACTATCGCATCCAACGGTGGACACCACGGGAATATAGCCATTGGACAGAAGGTCCTCAATAGGCTTAACATTCACGTTGGTAATTTCACCAACGTAGCCGTACTTGGGGTCCTTCATTTTAGCCTGGATCATCTGCCCGTCAATGCCGCACAGACCCATAGCCTGGCCGCCCTTGGACTGGATCAGATTTACCAGCTCCTTATTGACCTTACCTGCCAGCACCATCTGTACGATGGAGGCACTCTCCTTATCGGTGACACGGAGACCGTCGATAAACTGAGAGGTCTTGCCATACTTATTCAGGGCGTCGGTAATATCGGGACCACCGCCGTGCACCAGAACCACCTTCACGCCAATACTGTGCAGAAGGACTACGTCCTCCATCACCTGACGCTTCAGATCCTCGTTCAGCATAGCGTTTCCGCCGTATTTGATCACAACGACCTTGCCAGTATACTTTTGAATGTAGGGAAGTGCCTGGGTCAGCACCACCGCTCTTTGTGCATTCGTAATGTTTTCAGGCATGCCTGTGCCCTCCTTAAGTACGGTAATCTCCGTTGATTTT
>JAZORW010000220.1:0-1131 GCA_045656805.1 Eubacteriales bacterium
GACCCTTTATATAGTTTTCGGGGACGGACTCCATCCAGACGCTCTGCCAGATGCCACTCTGGGGGGTGTACCATATGCCTCCCCGTTTGGAGGACTGCTTAGCTCTGGAATGCCATGAGGCATCGGTAATGTCCTTCACACGCAAGACTATGCTGAGCTCACTTCCCTGCAAAGCCTCGCTGATATCCACAGAGAAGGGAGTGAAGCCACCCACATGGTGCATAAGCTCCAGTCCGTTCACAAAAACTGTGGCTATCTGGTCCACCGCTCCGAAATGGAGCAGCACCCGGCCTTTGTTGAAGTCCTCAGGCAGGGTGGTATTCAGGCGATACCAGAGAAAATCCTGCTTACGGGGCTTGGTCTCAGCCCCGGAAAGCTCACTTTCGGGAGAAAAGGGCACCAGTATGGTCTCGGAAAATTCCTCGGGCATATCCTCGGACTCACAGACACAGAACTCCCACTCTCCGTTTAAGTTAAGATAACTGTCCCTCACAAGCTGGGGACGGGGGTATTCCTTGAGAATGTTGTTTTTATCCAGTTTTTCACCCCATGGTGTGAGCATAGCAGCTCCTCCTTTTCATTCGGTAATCTTTTCCCGCTTTTTGAGTGCCAACGCAGGAACTATGACCAGCGCAACGATAATAGCCGCGGCAAGGAATATGCCGGGGGTGGGAACGCTTTTCAACTGACCCATGTCCATATAGGTCATGTCGCTTCCCTTGATAACCGCGGAGCCGATAAAGGGTCCGATTATCATGGGCAGCATAACGGTAAATATCATGCGGATACCCTGGAAATGCCCCACAAGGCCACCGGGAGTGTGGTCGCGTACTATGCCGCTAAGGGTGGCACTCACCAGCATATAGCCGCTCATCATAATGCAGCCGCCGATAATTACGGGCACCATGCCACGAAGGAAGTACATTGCCACAAGACCTGCGACCATCACAGCCCCGGCAGGCATAAGGAAGCGGAGCTTGCCCACCTTATCTGCAGTGCCTCCGGCAGCCACGGATACGATGGATGCAAAAATGAGGACAACGCCAAGGACTATGGCATAATCGGTGATACCCAGATAGGTCTGGATATAGATGATGAGATAGGGGAAGAAAACCTGCACGCCGATGGAGA
>JAZORW010000221.1:0-7658 GCA_045656805.1 Eubacteriales bacterium
TGCTGGACGAGGCAGGGCTGACCGAGTGTAAGATCTACGCCTCCAACTCTCTTGACGAATACGTGATCCGTGACCTGATCCGTCAGGGTGCCTGCATTGACACCTTCGGTGTGGGGGAAAGACTGATCACCGCAAAGAGCGACGCCGTCTTCGGCGGTGTGTACAAGCTGGCGGCGGTAGAGGAGGACGGGGAGCTGGTGCCCCGCATCAAGATCAGCGAGACCACCGCTAAGATCACCAACCCCCACCTGAAAAAGGTGTACCGTCTCTACGACAGAACCACCCACATGGCAATTGCCGACCAGATCTGCGTCTATGACGAGGTCATCGACGACACCCAGCCCCTGGAGCTGTTTGACCCCAACGCCACCTGGAAGCGAAAGACGGTCACCGACTTTGAGGCGAAGGAGCTTTTGGTGCCCATTTTCCTGGGTGGAGAGCAGGTATACGAGGTGCCCCCCGTGGAGGAGACCCGTGCCTACTGTGCCGACTGTGTGGCGCATCTGTGGGAGGAGGTCAAGCGGTTTGATAACCCCCACGCCTACTACGTAGACCTATCCGAAAAGCTGTACGCTATTAAGCAGCAGTTGTTGTCTGAGCACGCAAGTAAGGCGAATAAGTAACTGCGGTAAATTTCGGCATAAGCAAACCAAAAAAATAAAGAGTGGTACCTTTTCGGTATCACTCTTTTCGTGTCTTTTTGGCGGCCCTGGCTTCCTTCACGGCGGCTTTCACGGCGGCGAAGGCGGCGGCTTCGCCCTCGTTCTCCAGTAGAATCAGCCAGGAGTGGAGCAGGGCGGCGGTATTTGGGTGCATAAAGTGGCGGGCGTTGCCCCCCTCGAAGTAGGCGAGAGGATGGGCGTCCGTGTAGCTTTTGCCCCGATAGATCTTGCTGGCGGCAACGCGGTCGCAAAACATCTCTGCCGTCCATCTGACGGGCATTTCCACAGGCTCGATCATACGGGTCTTGGGGTTGAAGTCCGTCCAGTATTCGTAGTGGTGGCGGTTTCTGCCCTTGTGGTGGAGCCAGGCGGGGGAATAGCCCAGCTTTTCCCGCTCCGCCTCGTTGGGACTGCGGGTGCCCAGATAGTAGCGGATGCCGGGAATAAACTCACGGGGGGAGAATTTAGACAGGTCATGTCTCAGACCCTGCCAAAAGATGCCTGCCCTGCGGCAATGGGAGATCACCTTATGGCGGTGGCGGAGTACGGTCCTGAGGTGACCGAAGGGGTGGAGCATGGCGTACCTCCTTGCTTTTTGCCCTCTTATCTTACTGAAAACGGGGGAAAAAGTCAAGGGGATAAAGTTGACAAAGGGCGTGGGGTGAGTGTATACTAGAGTATCAAAAGAGGGGAGGGGAGCTATGGCGAAGACGGAGAAGAAAAATCAGCGTTCCGTAGGGAAGCCCTCCTTTTGGGTGTGGCATCTGTGTATGCTGTGGCTACGGCCCTATTACCGGGTGCGGTATGGGGTGAGAATTGACAGGCGGGCCATGCGTGGGCAAAAGGGGCCTTGTATCGTGCTGGCTCCTCATATTTCTACAAAGGATCATTTTCTGGTTGCCCTGGCTATGCACCCGATGCGTGGCACCTTCGTGGTGTCCCAGCACCTGATGGCCAAGGGGCCCGTGGCATTTTTTCTAAGACTTTTGCACGTGATTCCCAAGCGGATGTTTTGTGCCGACCCCCGCACCATTATGCAGATCATGCGGTGTGTGCGTGAGGGGGGAAACGTGGTGTTATTCCCCGAGGGCAGATTGCCTGCCTGCGGACATTCCCTGCCCCTGGCAAAGGGAACGGCAGACCTACTGTGCCGCATGGGGGTGGACGTGTATACCATTACCGCAGACGGTGCCTACCTGACCTTCCCCAAATGGGCGAAAAAACATCGCCGCGGCAGAATTCAGCTGCGTGTGGAAAAGCTATACGATGGAGAAACGGTGAAAAACACCCCGAAAGAGCAGGTGGAGGCCACCCTGGCGAAGGCACTGTACCATGATGACGAGCTTGCCATGGCAGGGGTACGGTATGCCTGTCGGGATATGACGTGGGGGCTGGAGGGCCTATTGCGCCTGTGCCCCGACTGCCGCAGATGGGGCACCCTGAAGGCGGGGGAGGGATACATTTGGTGCGACTGTGGCATGAATGCCGTGCTGGATAATACCTACCGACTGAGGGGGGTTCCTTTTGAGAGGCTGAATCAGTGGTACGATTTCCAGAGCCTGGAGAGCCTGAATCGCCCGGCGGGGCTGGAAAGTGCCGTCACCGTAGGTGCGGTGGATGAGAATGGAAAATTAGTGCCTGATGCGGGGCAGGGGAGAATGTACCTGACCCAAGAGGCTTTTGTATTTTGCGGACAGGTGTGGGGAAAGCCGCTGGAGTTCACCCTGCCTACCCGTAGCATTGGGGGCTTCCCCGTGACGGTGGGCTCTCATTTTGATTTGTACTACGACAACCAAATGTATCACATGCATCCCGAGGATCCCCTCTCTGCTATCGAGTGGGTGGTGTATCTGGATGAGGTGCATCGTGTGAGTGCCCAAGCGGGGGACACGGAAAGGAAAAAGAAAGATGGTAAATCAGAAGGCCTATGAAATGGGGACCAAGCGGTCCTGTATCAGAGAGCTGTTTGCCTACGGGCAGGCAAGAGTGGCGGAGATGGGTCCCGAGGCGGTATGTGACTTCAGCCTGGGGAATCCTGCTACCCCGCCCCCCGAAAGCGTGAGGAACGCCCTGACCCGTCTGTCCTGGGGGGCAGACCCCATGGCACTTCACGGCTATACCTCTGCCGAGGGGGCACTCAGTGTCAGACGTGCTATTGCAAGGGATCTGAATGAACGGTTTGGCGGTGGGGTCACTGAAAAAGACCTGTTTATCACCTCGGGTGCAGCCCCTGCCCTGACGGCAGTGTTCTCCGCCCTGACGGTGTCTCCCAAAACCGAGTTTATCGCCGTGGCACCCTATTTCCCCGAGTACGGCGTGTTCTGCGGCGTGGGGGGTGCCAGTCTCAAGGTGTTGCCTGCCGAAAAAGACTTTTCTATCTCTGCCGAGGCGTTGGCGGAGGCCATTGGGGAAAACACCCAGGGCGTGATCATCAATTCTCCCAATAACCCCTCCGGGGCTGTGTACAGCGAGGAAAACCTCCGCCGGGTGGCAGAGGTGCTGACCCAAAAATCAAGGGAGCTGGGTCACCCCGTGTACCTGATCTGCGACGAGCCCTACCGTGAGCTGGTATACGACGGTGAGGAGGTACCCTACCTGCCTGCCATTTACGGAGATACGGTGGTGTGCTATTCCTACTCTAAGTCCCTGTCTCTGCCCGGTGACAGAATTGGCTACGTGCTGATCCCCCCCACCGTGGGTGAGCATGACGCCCTGTACGGTGCGGTGGCAGGAGCCGCCCGTGGCATCGGCCACGTATGTGCCTCCTCTACCTATCAGGCACTGATCCAGGAGTGTGTGGGGGAAAGACCTGATCTGGAGTTCTACGACGTCAACAGACGGCTGCTCTACGAGGGCCTGACCCAGATCGGCTACGAGTGCGTGTATCCCAAGGGTGCCTTCTATCTCTTCTGCCGTGCCCCCGAGGGGGACGGTGCCGCCTTCTCTGAGAGGGCAAAAAAGCTGGGCGTGCTGATCGTGCCCGGTGCCCCCTTCGGCTGTCCCGAATACGTGCGGATCGCCTACTGCGTCAGCCCCGAGACCATTCGCCGCTCTATGCCTCTCTTCAGAGAGCTGTGGGAGCAGGGAAAATAAAATATGAAAAAACCAAAGGCTCTTCTGCCGGTGCGGAGGGGCCTTTTTCTGTTTGTAAGAATAATATAATAAGAAGAATTTGTGCAAAAGAAACAAGAAGGGGGGAGAAATTTCGGCAGAGGGAGGTACGGGGCTTATTGACGGCACTTAGGGGGATATGATACAATAAGTACAGGTAAAATGCATAACTGGCGCATTAAGAAACCATTTTATTTGCGGTTATTCCGCAGAAAGCGAGGAAATTATGAGAACGTTATGGAAAGTTCTGCTCATGAGCCTGCTGGTGCTGGCCATGACTCTGCCCATGACTCTGGTCAGCTCTGCCGACGTGACGCCCACCAGCCCCACGTCTACGGTAGACGGCTATAAGATTGTAGAAAGGTATAAGAGTAACTGGATAGGAAGCTCCGTTCACAAGGCATCCTACGGTCACTGGGTAAAGACCGACGGCTCCTACAACGGTGCCTTCCAGTGGTCTGACGCGAATCACTGGGAGTTCAACTCCGAGACCGGTGAGCTCACCTTCTCTAAGGTCAAGGATCCCGGCCTGAAGCTGTATGCGGCTCAGATCGCAAATAACCCCCTGCAGCCCGGTCACACTCTGATCAAGTTCGACTTCTATATTCCCGAACAGAATTTCGCAGGTATGCAGGTTGACTTCTTCAGAAAGGCGGGTACCACCACCTTCTTGAACATCTACGATACCCCCGAGACCGAGGGCGATCATGTCGGTGAATACCGCATGACCACCGGTACCCAGGGCTACGATACCTCTCTGGGTTTGTATGCACAGCAGGGTTGGAATACCCTGTACATGGTTATGATCTTCACCCCTGCACTGGCAGAGAACGGTGATATCATTACCACCAACGGTAAGGTAGGCGGCCCCTGGACCACCACTGCAACCGACATCTACTACGCCATCAGCAACGAGGCTAACCCCCTGCCCGATACCCAGGCATTCTGCCCCGAGTACATGGACAGCTGCAGCTACTATGCTCACGCTAACGTAAACGTTGGTCTTGACCTGGCAGGTATGGGCGGCGGCTTCTACATCAAGTGCCAGAACAACACCGGTAGCATCACCTACCGTAACGTGGAGAACCACAACCTGGAGGAGGCTAAGCTGTACTCCGTAACCTACGAGGGCTACGACGATATGATGGGCTTTGCCCCTGCAGGTGCCAACAAGGACCTGGTGGTTCCCGAAACCGACGTTACCTTCTGGGTATCCGAGCTGTCCGACGGCTCTAAGGGCTACTATCAGGGCGGTAAGACCGTGCGTCTGAGCCAGAACCTGTACATGACCGAGGCTACTGCCGACGACCTGATCGTAGCAGAGCTGGGTGTTGCAGTTTCCGCTGTTGACCAGACGGTACTGAATTCCTACACTTACGTAGAGCTGAATGAAAAGCTGGCAACCCTGGAAGAGAAGATTGCCGACTACGAGGGCGCAGGTGCTGACCTGGGTGCTGTGGTTTATGAGAACGCAATCGAGCTGCAGGATCTCTTGACCGGCCGCATCGACGGTCTGGTAGAGAGCCACGAGGAGCTGATCTATCAGGCAGAGATCTTCTCTGATTCCAGAAATCAGACCCTGGCAGACCGTATCGACGCCTATCTGCTGGTAGCAGACGGTGAATACGATGCCACCTATCCCGGCGTTACCTCCGCTATCCAGGCACTGGATGCATTCCGTGCAACCTGGAACGGTATCTCCGAGGCGTGGGACGTATACGAGGTAGAGATGATGGCACTGCAGAATGCAGACGCCGCTACTGACCTGGGTCCCATCCTGATGGCACTGCTGAACTCTGTAAAGACCATCACCGAGAATGCTGACGGCTTTGGCGATTTCGAGAATGACCCTGAGTGCGTAATGATCAAGGAGGCATTCCTGACCAACTACCTGCCCAAGGTACTGTCTGACTACTATGCAAACGAGTCCATCCTGGCGAAGTACGAGTACATCACAGAGGCTCTGGAGGAGTACATGCTGTTCAAGACCGTAGTATACGGCCAGAGAGAAAGACAGGAGCCCCCCGCTGAGGTAACCGCCATGATCGACGATTACAACGCAACCGTTGAGGCATATAACATTGAGACCGCTGAGGCAGTTGCCCTGGTAGCCTCCCTGCAGTACATGGTAGTTCCCACCGACGTTGTGGTCTACTATGCAACCGGCATTAAGGAAGCACTGGAAGCACTGACCGCCGCTGAGTAAGAGAAAGGAGAAAATGACAATGAAAAAACTACTGGCTGTATTGTTGCTGGCAACCTGCCTGTTCTCCCTGTTCTCTTGCGGAGGCAAGGACCTGAAGGAATTCCAGGCAACCATTGCCGCATCTGCCGGTTCCCGTTCTGAGGCAACCATCACCATGACCACCGTTGACGAATTTACCCTGAAGAGCACCTCCAAGGTCTTCGAGACCGAGACCAAGGGTACCTCCGTTATGATGGTATACCAGTTCAACCCCATCACTCTGGACAGATACTACAACCCCGAGGTTCCCGAGGATATGTACGAGAGCATCTATGCCTCCAATCCCTCTGAGGATGCCGGCTGGATCTCCGTAGGTAGCCTGACCTTCAACAAGAAGTATTTCAAGAATAAGGAATACACCATTGACGAGAAGGGCACCTTTAAGGCTGTGATCACCAACATCGAGGGCTTCTTCGGTGTAATGATCCCCAGCATTTCTGAGGCTGACGTTACCATCAGAACCAGTGGCTACGGTATTAAGGATATGACTATCAAGTATACCTCCCCCCTGGGCACCGCTGTTGAGATCGTAGTAAGCTATTATTACGAATAAGACCCCAAGCCCGTGGCGAAACGCCACGGGCTTTTTCTTTTTTTGACTTTTGTCACTCTTGCATATTCAAAGTTCTGTGATAAAATAATAATAGGAAAAGAAAAAGGGGGAAGCCTTATGAATTTGACCGTAGCACGACGGGGTGCAGAGTATATTTATAAGCTGTGCGTAAAGGGCAGCACTCACCCTGAGCAGATACCCTTTTATCCCCAGAAGACCGCCTCCTTTTTTGAGGCACCCCCGGTGGAGCTACCCAAAAAATGCACCCCTGAGGGGGAGGGGATCTCCTCGGAGTATTTGTGTGAATTCTTAGAGGCGGTGGAGGCAGACCCAGGCTCCCGCGTGAGAAATCTGCTGCTGTACCGCAACGGACGGCTGCTGCTGTCAGCGTCTGCCCCCGGATACAGCCCCAGGATCTGGGCATTGACCCATTCTATGGCCAAGACGGTGACCGCCATGGGGCTATCTATTCTCATAGACCGTGGAGAGGTGTCCCTTGACAGCCTTCTGGTGGACCTGCTGCCCGAGGATTGTCCCCCGCACCCCTCTGCCCGTATGAAGAGCATTACCCTGCGTCACCTGCTGACCATGACGGCGGGGGTCACAGACGTGGGCGAGGGGGCTGCCGTGACGGTGGAACACTGGAAAAAGGCATTTCTTTCCTCCTCGGTATCCACCCAGCCGGGAAAGCGGTTTTTCTACAACAGTATGAATACCTATATGCTGTCTGCTGTGATCGAAAAGGTCAGCGGCATGAGCCTGGAGGAGTTCCTCCGAGAAAATCTTTTGCACCCCATGGGCATTCGCACCTTTTTCTGCGAGAAGAGCCCCGAGGGGATCGGCAAGGGTGGCTGGGGTATGTTCCTGGCACCCCCGGATATGGCAAAGCTGGGCCAGCTTCTCCTCCAGGGAGGACAGTGGGAGGGCAGACAGCTCTTGCCCCCGGACTTTTTGGTAGAGGCTACCAAGAGCCAGGTGGTGACGGGGGAGGACTTCGGCACCTATAATTACGGCTACCATATCTGGGTTGCCCGTGACGGCTCTTCCTATTTATATAACGGCATGCTGGGGCAAAACGTGTGGGTCA
>JAZORW010000222.1:0-2849 GCA_045656805.1 Eubacteriales bacterium
TTACCTGCATGCGGTAGGTACGGGTAAAGGCTTCCTCTCCCTCTGTCAGGGTGGCGTCTACGTCAAAGAAGGCACCGCCGATCACCTGACCCACCACCTGGGCGCTAAATCCGTCACCGTACAGGGCGTCAGCGGTAGATAGGTCTATGCGTACCATGCCGGCAGAGCCACTCTGCTCCTGCCCCACAATACCGTCTTTGGTATCGTGATAGGTATACGTGGCGTAGATTATCTTGTCCTGTGCCACCACCCCACTGTGATAGAGGGCGTAGTCATCGGGGAGAAGCCCCATCAGGGCATTCTCTAAATTTTGCAGGGGGAAATCTCCTGCCCCCACCTCTAAAAGATAGGGGGTCTTCCCCGGGGCAGCCTGGGAGACGGAAAAGCCGTCGGAGAGCAACCTTCCCTCTCCGTCTACCATATGATAATAGATGCCTACCACGTCGCCGTCACCCACGGGGACGTCGGTCTCCTTTTCCCCGTCGCTCACTGCCGTTTTATAGGCCAGCAACAGGGTATGCAGTGCCTTTTCCACCTCTGCGTCTCCCACCTGCCATTTCTCTGGCAGGGAAAGCCCCAGCTGGGATAGGTCACCGAAATTCAGGGTCACGTAGTCCCCAAGGTCTGCCTCCGGGTAGGAAAATCCACAGCCCACCGTCCCAAGACACAGTGTCAGGCACAGTCCCAACAGGGCAAGGGTGCGAAAGGTTTTTTTCACGTTTGCGGCACCTCCTCAGGGGTGGGTCGGTAGCTGTCTGCCGCAGCAGTTGCCAGGGCGTCGCACCGCTCGTTATAGGGGTGCCCCTCATGTCCCTTTACCCACACGAACTTCACCTGATGCCGCTTCAGCTGCGGGATCAGCCGTTGCCACAGCTCAGGGTTTTTCACCTTGGAAAAATTCTTTTTCTGCCAGCCCTCCAGCCACCCCTGGGTCACCGCATCCACCAGATAGCGGGAATCCGAGGTCAGGGTCACAGAGCAGCTCTCCTTCAGTGCCTCCAGGGCATAGATGGCCGCCAGTAGCTCCATACGGTTATTGGTGGTATTGCTCTCACCGCCACACAGTTCTTTTTCCACACCCCGATAAACCAGAATGGCACCCCATCCACCGGGGCCGGGGTTGCCACGGCATGCACCGTCGGTATAGATCTCTACCTGCTTTTTCTCTTCCATGGTGTTCTCCTTTCCGGGGGTGCCCCTGTCTGTGGTTTTAAAAAGTCGCCACTGCCTGTACGGTAGTGGCGACTGAAGGGTTTATTTTACTCTGCGGGATACTGCTTCTCACGGAGGGTGTCGCCGATTCTATCCATGATAATATCAAGGAAGTAGGCGGTCTTAGCAGCCTCCACGTAATCCTCCATACCGTACATCTCATAGATATACAGCATGTAGGTCTGGTTCTCGTCCAGATCCTCTTCGGTTACCTCGTAGATCTCTACCAGGCGGTATACCAGCATGGTGTTCAGGACCACGTCCTTAGCCTCGGCCTCAATGGCATCCTTATGATCCTGACCGGCATAGATATACTGCTTCAGGTACTTAGAGAAGGTGGTATACTGTGCTCTCAGCTCAGCACTGGTGCTGGCGTAATACTGCTGCTTCAGCTCATCCTTAATGCCCAGCTTTGCTGCGTGAATGGCAACGGAGGGATACTTCAGCTCCTCAGACTCCTTCGCCAGCTTCATCATAGCCTTCCAGATGATGGCGGTTACAGCCTGATTGTACTCAGTGTCGAAGCCATCCTGTACAGCCTCCTTGGAGAATGCGTCAAAGCTCAGCTTGGTAGCAGGCTCTAAGAAGAACAGCTCGTACTCCAGCTCAGCCTCCTCCAGCTCCTTCTTTGCGTTCTTAACGGCAGTCTCGGCATCCTTCACAGCCTTCTCGGCATCCTCAACGGCCTTTGCCAGAGCCTCAACGGCGGCTACATCGGTGCCGGCCTCGGTCAGGGCAGCCTCATAGGCAGTCTGTGCAGCGGCGATTGCTTCCTCAGCGGCAGCAATGTCTGCGTTAGCGGTCTCAATGGTGGTGTTTGCCTCGGTGATGTCTGCGGTAGCAGTTTCGATCAGCTTCTGGGCAACGCCTACCTCGGCGTCAGCCACGGTCTTGGCGGTCTCTGCCTTCTTCTTCTCAGCCTCAGCCTCGGTTACGGCATCGGCAAGAGCCTGCAGATCCTCTGCGGACAGGGCGGAGTTTGCCTTGCCTGCCTCGTAGGCAGCCTGTGCATCAGCCAGGGCGGTGGTAGCAGCCTGCAGTGTGGCGGCAGCCTCGGTCTGTACTGCCTGCAGTGCGGGCAGCAGCTTTTCTGCCTCTGCCTTAGACTTCTCAGCCGCGGTCTTGGTGGACTCTGCCTTGGTCTTAGTGGCCTCAGCATCGCTCTTCTGCTTCTCAGCGGCCTCTACGGCAGCGATCAGAGACTGCAGGGCCTCGGTAACTACCTCGGCGTATGCGGTCTTTGCGGTCTCCAGGGCGGTCTTTGCATTGGCCAGTGCCTCGTTGGCAGCCTCCAGTGCAGTCTTAGCAGTGGTGATCTCATCGGTGGTGGGGAGAGTAACGTTCTCCAGGGTCTCGGCGTATGCCTTTCTTGCAGCGACCAGCTCATCCAGAGCCTCGTCTACTGCCTCCTGGGCATCCTCGATCTCTTCCTCGGTTGCCTCGGCAGCCAGCTTCTCCTGTGCGGTGATCGCCTCTACGTATGCCAGGTATGCGGTGATATACTGGTCAGCCAGGGTGTACTTTTCAGCCTGCTCGTCCAGTGCCAGCTTGGCAGCGGCAACCTCTGCCTCAGCGGCGGTTACGGCGTCGGCGAGAGCCTGTACCTCTTCAGGGGTCAGGGTGTCGTCCTGCTGACC
>JAZORW010000223.1:0-7032 GCA_045656805.1 Eubacteriales bacterium
CATTGCCCAATATTCCCCACTGCTGCCTCCCGTAGGAGTCTGGACCGTATCTCAGTTCCAATGTGGCCGTTCAACCTCTCAGTCCGGCTACCGATCGTCGACTTGGTGAGCCGTTACCTCACCAACTATCTAATCGGACGCAAGCTCATCTCTGTGCAATAAATCTTTGGCATGGTCCACATGCGAGGTCCATGCATCATGAGGTATTAGCAACTGTTTCCGGTTGTTATCCCTCACACAGAGGCAGATTGCTTACGCGTTACTCACCCGTCCGCCACTAACATAACCCCCGAAGGAATTATGTCCGTTCGACTTGAATGTGTTATGCACGCCGCCAGCGTTCATCCTGAGCCAGGATCAAACTCTCTAAAAAATTGTAACCTAAGGTGCCCTCGCGGGCAACCGTTAAATTCGTCTTTTAGAGTTATTGTTTGCTTCTAGCAATTTTACTCTTTTGAGTTTTTTCAAAGTGTTTTAACGAGATTCCTCACACTGCTCTTTTGTATTTCTACCAAGTTCAGTGATACGAAATTCTGTTGTTCAATTTTCAAAGACCAAGTGCCCGCCTCTTTGCGGTGCTCTACTATTATATTGCAAAGAATGCTGGTTGTCAAGCCTTTTTTTGAAAGTTTTTTAACTTTTTTTCAATTTGGTAAAATCATTAAAAAACACAAATAAAATAGGGCTTTTTGGGGCAAAATACCAACAAAATTGCTCTTGGGAGGCACAAATGGCGTCAATCTTTTTTAGAACCCTGCTTATATATTTTTTGATAACTGTTCTATTGCGAGCTATGGGAAAACGTCAGGTTGGCGAAATGGAGCTGTCAGAGCTGATAACAACTCTGTTCCTATCAGAAATCGCTACAATGCCCATCGACGACACCGATATTCCCCTGTTCCACGCTATTGTTCCCATTCTACTAATATTCTCTGCTGAAATCATTATCACGTTTCTAAAAACCAAGTGGAATCCCCTGAAAAAGATATTCGAAAGCAAGCCAGTCTATTTAATAGAAAAGGGAAAGCTAAACCAAAAAGAGCTAGCAAAGAACCGTATTTCCATAAATGAACTGATTGGAGAGCTAAGAATGCAGGGGATCTCCGCACTCTCTGACGTTCATTATGCTATTCTGGAGCAAGAAGGAAAGCTATCCGTAGTAAAGAAAAACTGTGGACAAGACAGCTCTGTCTTCTATCATGTGCTAATAGCAGACGGCGAGATTGACAACGATGCCGTCAACAGACTAAATATGACACAGGACGATGTGAAATCACTATGCAATGGACGAGGGCTTTCGACAAAGGAAGTGTTTTTATTGCAGAAAAGCGATAACGGTGAAGTCTACGCACTAAAAAAGGAGGTATAATATGCGTCTGTTTCTCCTTGCCCTGTTAGTGTTTGCCTTGGTCACATCGGGGATATTTATCTCCTCTCATCTCGCGACTAAAGCCCTGAGTGAAATGCAGAAAACAATCGCGGGCATCCCTTTCCCCATACCTGACGAGGAAGATCTTTCGGTGCAGCACACCCAGCTTCAAGAGGTAATGAAAAGCTGGGATGAAATCTCCACCGGCATTGGCGTAGTTGTCAGCCACCAGGATATCATGGTGTTAGAAGAAGAGCTGGCAGCACTGCTCCAAAATGCCAAATGCTCAAATACAGACCTCTATTTAGAGTCACTCGCCAGAGTAGACTATATTCTAAGTCATATGCACGACACCGCCGACGTGCTATTTCGCAATATATTATAAATGAAAGAAAGGAGCGATCAGTTCGCTCCTTTCAGTTTTTCATCTGATGTATCATTTTCCTGCTCTACACAAGCGGGATTGGGATTTAGCAAGCGGACAAGGCATGCTAAAGTCACACAAGGAATTGCACACAGGACCTGCACTGTAAAGGGCATCCAAACGCCAGCAGAGCCAGTCAAACCCAGCAAAACAGGCAAAACAATCGCCAGCGCGCCACTCAGGACAGCAGAAGAATGCACCGACCACTTCTGCATCTTACAGTATGCAGTAAAGAAGAATGGCATTCTACGTAGACTACGCTTCGGTCCATAAGAAACCAGTGAAACGGCCTGACGCTCAGGCGCCTTTTCCGTTAGGCTGTCAATGTCCTTGCACACCACACGCACCCGGTATTCAGACACGTAGGTAATAGTTTCCAGAAGCTCTTCGGAGATCAAAGGATCAGCCGTGAGAATCACACTGGACACACCGTGCTTTGCATGATATTCTGCGTTTGCTTCAAAGGCGTGGCATACCTCATAATGAACATGAAATTTTGCCGCATGACGCTGACAATATGCCACGTGCAGAACTCTGTTCTTATGCTCGTCGGCATGGTCGTCCTCTGCCTCTGTAAAGACCTCAATTCCCCGATCCTCTAAATATTCCTTCGTACCTACGTGAACAGTCTCGTGATTGATCTCGGCACAGATACCACCGGGAACAATCTCCTTTATTTCTACCGTATCGGCCAAGGACATGTTAGAAGCAGACCCACGGAAGATGCCACCCAAAGGACCTCCCACGCAGTCAAACAAGCTCGCCATTAAAAACAGTGCCTTATCCAATGGGAAATCGCCGCACAGCTTAATACCGTTGATCTTCACACTGCCCGCAGGGAACGCTTCAACGTCCTCGTAGGTCATAATCGTAGTATTTGCAAAGGAATATACTGCATCTTCACCGCTCACCGCCACCCGTTCCTTCGCAATACGTGTGCTAAGGGAAGCCAAGAACAGCTTATGGTGTAGAAAATGAGACAACGGTAAGGCAGCACAGAACACAACCGTAGCACTCCACAGAGCATACAAAGCAGAATCCTTAACCACCAATAGGGTTATGGCGTCGATCAGTGCCACAGCTGTAGCCATAATCAGAGCCACCAGAACAGGCAGTTTCTCTTCCTTACGGAACCTGCATCCCGCTACAAACCCCTCTAAAGTGGGGGCGTTTTTTACCTCAGCCAGAGGTGTAGAATTGGGATAAGCGTAGGAAATAGAACTCAGCAACGGGTGTTCGCCCAACATGGTTTTCTCTGTTGTATACTTATGATCAGAAACGGTGCAGGCACGGTAAGCATTCCGCACTGCAACGAGACGCATGTGGTCGCTGAAAATCGAGGCGACCACGGGGAACGCCCCCATCAGCCCACAAAGCAGAAGCACAGAGGTACGTGAAAGCAACAGTACTGCCGTCATGATCACAGAAAGCAAAGCAGAGAAAAACGCCAAGCTCTCCGGTAAGCACACCTTTCTAAAGAGTGCGGTTACGCCTCTCCAAAGACTCTTCCAGCCAAATAGGCAGATCAGCAAGAGAAGCTGAAGGTCAATTAACAATGCAGCACCCTGCACACGGGTCAGCAACATTCTTTCCAGCATGTGCTGATGGAGTGCGGGAATTAATTCAAACAGGGCAAGAATAACGAATAGAGCCGTGGAACAAATGAGATTTATCCGAGATCTTCTATAACGAGAAGCAATCTCCTGTTTCCAGGCCGTCTTTTGTTTATCAGATGAGGCTCCACCCATGCTCTCAATGGGCTCCTCAATAATAGAATCTCGTATCTCGATCACCTTTCCAGTGGCCTGCACCTGGCAATCGGCAATCCTCATGCTCCTGGTGAATTCCCTGTCGCAGCGGCTGTCCTGGGGTCTGTCCTCTACTTCAGGTAGAGAGAAGCGAGTGATAGATGCGGTGGAAAGATCTGCGGCAGAAGATGTGTTCCATGAGGAAACAGGGTCCTTCTCCTCTTTCACCCCAGAAAGAATGTCCTCAAAGGGTTCATACAGAGGAGGTTCGTAGGGCATCTCCTCATCCTGAAACAAATCTACAACCGTATCTCTGGCAGTGGCAGGTATCACCGTTTCCTGTGGGAGAACAGGTTCTTCTGTAGGTTCTGCAAGACCTTGAGTCGCAGGCTCGCCTTCATTTTGTATCAAAGATACAGGTTCTTCAACAACCGGTTCGGCAGCGGCCTCGGCAGTCGCAGGAATATCGGGCTCTTGATTGCCTAGCAATTCAGATAGGATTTCCAGTGAGAGTTCCTCAATAGGTTCGGCATCGGTGGGGACGGAAACAGGGGTTACTGTTTGTTGCTCTTCCTCCCATTCACCCAGCCTGAGGGCAAAGTCACCCGAGGGGTGACGGCTACTGATATGAGAGTCACTCGGCACTACTGTATGTGCGTATGTATCAAAAATATCAGTTTGAACAGGTTCATCCGGAATCTGGGCACTGCTCTGCGATTCCTGCGAAGGCACGGAGCATTCCTCGTTCTCTTCTACTTCCGCCACAGGGATGTCTGCTACACCGTCAGGTATTGGCATAAACGGAGGAAGCTCTTCTTCTACCGATACAAGATCTTCCGCCTGTACGTTGACAGTCTTTTCCATATCGCCAGGAGCGATAGCTTGTTCCTGTGGCTCCTGCTCTGCCAGAGGTGTATTTTCCTCACGAACCGCAGGGGAATCATTGGGAACATCTTCAGATTCCGGGGTCAAGGTTGCCGGATTTTCCTGGGAGGGCACAGGCTGTTCTTCCTGAACGGGAGAAGTCGGCCCAAGCGTTTGACGAAGCTTGGATAATAAGTCTTCAATATAGGCAGTATCTTGCTTAGAATTGACTTCTCTATCAGCCATAAAAACCTCCTTTTAGATTCTTCTTAACCTTTTCTTTGCCTTGCAACCTCGCACAGCAGAACCGCTGCGGCATTTGACACGTTCAGGGAATTGACCTGTCCCCAAAGAGGAATAGACAGGACGAAATCACAGGATTCCTTTAGTAGCTTAGATATACCGGAGCCTTCTCCCCCAAGGACCAAAGCCATGGGGCCCCGCAGGTCCTGTCCCCAATAAGGGGTACCGTCCATATCTGCGGCGTAGATCCAAAGTCCCTGCTTCTTCAGGTCTTCCACTGTGGAGACCAAATTCGTAACCTTACATACTTTCATGTGAGCAATGGCTCCGGCACTTGCCTTAGCCACAGCGGGCGTAAGCCCCACGGAACGACGTTTAGGTATCACAACGCCATGGGCACCAACGCACTCGGCAGTTCGAATGATTGCCCCCAGATTATGAGGATCCTCGACACCATCGCACACAACGATCAAAGGAGGCTCTCCTCTCTCTGATGCCAGTTCAAGTATGTCTTCAAGGGATGCATATTCAGCATCGGGAACATAAGCCACGACCCCCTGATGCTTAGCACCGCAGGTGAGGATATCCAGCTTACTCTTATCCACCTCTGTGTAGGGAATCTTCTTTTCTCTCGCACGGAACAGAAGCTCTGAAAGAGAACCGTCCCTATCCCCTCTTTGCACCAAGAGCTTATCAATTGGTCTATCGGCAGAGAGCAGCTCTCGCAGAGCGTTTCTGCCACACACCATATTCTCTGGCATAGCATTTTTCTGCACGGGTTTATCCGTGCGTTTATAATCGTGGGAGCCCATATTATGCCTCCTCCCAAAAAATATACACTTATGTTTAGTATTATAACATAAAATATATGTCTTGTACAGTACTAAAAGTGCTGAAAAGAGAAAAATGGGGCGATCGCCCCATTTTTTCTGTGCATTAGTTGCCGCGGCGAGCTGCAAAGCATTCGCTGCAGTAAACGGCCTTGCCGGCAGTGGGGTTGAAAGGAACCTTGCATTCCTTACCGCACTCAGCACACACACTGTCAAACATCTCGCGGGGTGCCTTGCCTGCATTCTTGCGGATATTACGGCATTCCTTGCATCTCTGGGGCTCGTTAGCGAAACCCTTCTCTGCATAGAATTCCTGCTCACCGGCGGTGAACACGAAATCGTTTCCGCAATCTTTGCACTTCAATGTCTTGTCCTGGTACATTTGCTTTACCTCACTTTGATAGGAAAAAAATTTTTTTTGCCCCCAGACGGATTCCAACCGACGCCTTTGAAAACAACGCTCTCCCTTAAGCTACATGGGCATATAAACAAATGAATTTACGGAAGCAATATTCGACGCAGCTTTCTCGTCACGCGATAAATGGCGTTCTGTACCGATTTTTCGCTTTCACCGAGCTTCTTGGCGATGCCGACGGGCGAATAGCCTTCCACGTAGTAATTGAAAATTTTACGCTCGTATGGAGAAAGACAGGCGGCGATCTTGCGATGCAGCTCCTTTAAGGACTCCGCATCGATCAAGCGACTGGAAACACCACCGTCGGATGAATCGTCGGAAACGTCAAGCGATCCGCTTTCCGTCAATTCCTCATAAGAGCAAAGCTGACTGTCCTTATCCTTTCGTTTTTTCAAGTCGATCAACGCGTTTCGGATGCAGGTCTTTGCATAGCTCCCGAACACGATCGGGGAACGCTCGCTATCGTATGCAAGCGCGGCACGTAAAAGCGCCATCTGCCCCTCTGCAAACGCTTCATCGTAGTAATCGTGCAGGTTGAATTCACCAAGGCAGTGATGCAAAAGCGGTGAATAACGGGCGACCAGAAGTGCGAATGCGTCGGCGTGATTTTCCTTGATTTCGGCGAGGAGAGCTGTTATTTCGTTCTTTTCACTCATACGTGCCACTCTCGTCGATCAAAAATATTAAAATTCTAAATATAAATATAGCATTTCAAGAGAAAAATGTCAATAGATTTATAAAAAAATTTTACATTTCATTCATTTTTTCAAAAGTTAATGCAAAAGATAATCGATTTCACCCGTTAAGACCGATAAAATACCGCGATAGGTCTCCTCAGGCTTCTTTTCAAAATTGGACTGCATCCGCTCTGCCGCCGCCTTGCTCGGTGAGGAAAGCGTCAGCGAAAGAAGCGTCCCTTCCCCATCTGCGATCTTACAGACGACCTCGTAACCGTGACTGTCGCGTTCTCTTACCTCCGCGCTTGCGACGGCACCGCGCTTATAGAGTGAAAGCAGCCCCTTTGCACTCTGCAGGCTTTTCTCGCGGATCGACTCAAGAATATCCCCTTGCAGCTCCGCCGCAACGAGCCTGCCGGTGTCGGAGATGAGATACTGCCGCACCCCGTCCTCCTCGATCTC
>JAZORW010000224.1:0-5986 GCA_045656805.1 Eubacteriales bacterium
ATGGGGGCCTGAGTCACAGTGGGAGCAACAGTCATTGTAGGAATCGGAATAGGGGTGGGGATGTAGCCGGGCTGAGGCACCTCAACGGTGGGAATCTCAGCGGGGGTGTCAGCCTTCTGGTCGCCTTCAACATTCAGCTGATTATCAAAGCCGGTGGCAATGATGGTTACACGGATCTCATCCTCCAGATCAGGGTCAAAGCTGGTACCCCAAATTACGATGGCGTTGGGATGTGCCTCGCTGGTGATCATACGGGAGGTCAGATCGACCTCCTCCAGAGGAGTATCGGGAGAAACGGTCACGTTGATCAGAACGCCGGTAGCACCGGTGATAGAGGTTTCCAAGAGGGGAGAGGAGGTGGCTGCCAGGGCGGCTACCTTTGCCTTTTCGGGACCCTTGGCACTGCCTACGCTCATGTGGGCGTAGCCAGCATTCTGCATAACGGTCTGCACGTCGGCAAAGTCCAGATTGATATAACCGGGCACGTTGATCAGAGAGGAAACGGACTGTACGCCACGGAGCAGAACCTCGTCTGCGATCTCAAAGGCGTTAGACAGGGTGATCTTCTTATCAGACACCTGCTTCAGTCTTTCGTTGGGGATCACGATCAGGGAGTCTACGCATGCAGCCAGCTCACGGATGCCTGCCTCAGCGTTTGCCATTCTGCGATGTCCCTCAAAGCCAAAGGGCTTCGTTACGATACCGATGGTGAGAATGCCCATTTCTTTTGCAAGCTTTGCAATGACAGGAGCTGCACCGGTACCGGTGCCACCACCCATGCCGGTGGTGATAAATACCATGTCAGCACCCTCCAGTGCATCCTTCAGGTCTGCAAGGCTTTCCTCGGCGGCACGCTTGCCCAGCTCGGGATGGGAGCCGGCACCCTTACCGCCCGTAACAGAGCGACCGATGGGAATTTTTCTGGAGGCGTTAGAGAAATTCAGAGCTTGGTTATCCGTATTTACGGCAATAAACTCAACCCCACGAATATCAGAGGCGATCATACGGTTTACAGCGTTGTTACCGCCGCCGCCCACGCCGATGACCTTAATGCATACGCCGCATTCATTCACTTCGTTGATGGTAAAGCCTTCCATGTATATACTACCTACCTTGCTTTGGTTTGTCTTGGCTTGCATGGCCTTTTTTACACACATACTTTACCATATTATTAATTTTAATACAATACGCACGCACGAATGTTTACATTGAATTCACCGAAATTCTTTTGAAACGGGATTTATTTTAGGGCATTTATCGATAAAATGTGAACGGATTGCTTCAAAAATTCTGTCGCAGGCATTCTGTGGAGAGAATCTTTTTGCACATCCCTCCATGCGGAGCCTGGTATTTGGCTCACTCAGCAGCTTCATCACCATCTCCTTTAACCCCTCGGCGGTGGCATTGTTTTCAGAAAGACAATAGCACCCACCGGCACTTGCCAAAGCCTGTGCGTTCAGGGCTTGGTGATCCCCCGTGGCCTGAGGATAAGGGATCAGTATGGATGCCTTCCCCAGCCCTGTCAGCTCTGCCACGGTAGAGGCACCTGCCCGTGAGATCACCACGTCAGCTGCCGCCATCACCTGGGGCATATTTTCGATATAGGGGACGATCTGTGCGTGGGGGTGCAGGGAAATGCTCGATTCCCGCACGGCTGATAGCGTTCCCTGATAATTTCTCTTTCCTGTGGCGTGTAGAAAACGGATGCCCCGGGGTAAATCCTTGTCTTGCATGAGCGATAAGCACAGCCCGTTCATTGTGTCAGCACCCAGGCTCCCTCCAAAGGAAACCACGAAGCCTTCTCCGTCCCCGATACCCAGCTCTCTTCTGGCCCGGGAGCGGCTCGCAACGCTAAAATTCTGCCTTAGGGGTGTGCCTGTGTGGGTTGTTTTTACATTCTTTGGGAAATATTTGGAGGCAGATGTCATTCCTAAAAACACTTCTGTCACAGAGCTTGAGAGAAACTTTGCCGTAAAGCCGGGTATGGCATTCGACTCATGAAGAAAGGAAGGAATACCGAGAGAGGACGCTGCCCGTAAAAAGGGGTAGCTGACGTGCCCGCCGGTGGCGAAGACGGCATCCGGGGCGAAATCCTTGAGTATCTTCCTCCCTCTGCTGACAGATAGGATTGCATCACGCAACGCAGGCAGATTAGAAAGTGACAGGGAACGGCGAAAGCCGCGGATGGGGATAGGAACTGTTTTAAATCCTGCTTGTGGCACCAGTGTGTTTTCCATACCCATAGGGGATGCGGCAAAGAGAAATTCCGCATCGGGCACTTTCTTCTGTATATATTCCGCCAGTGCGATCGCCGGATATATATGTCCTGCGGTACCACCTGCAGCAAAAAAGATACGCATAATCACTCACTTTCTGATTACCGATTCACGGGATAAGGATATAAGGATCCCCATTTCAAAGAGAACCATCATCATAGATGATCCACCGTAGCTGAAAAAGGGGAGGGAAATACCCGTATTGGGGATTGTATTAGTGACCACGGCTATGTTCAAAATGACTTGAATGGCAATTTTAGCGGTGATGCCCAGGGCTGTGAGCCGACAGAAGGGGTCCTGGCATCCCAGACCTATCCGCACCCCACGAAGGAGCAAAATGGCAAACATAGACACAGCTGCCACCGCTCCAAAGAAGCCCAGCTCCTCGCACAGGATGGTGAAGATCATATCATTGGCAGGCTCGGATACGTAAGAGTATTTGAGGCGGCTATTTCCCAGTCCCAGTCCAAAAAAGCCGCCGGAGCCAATCGCCATCAGCCCCTGTAGGGTCTGCCATCCTCCCTCCAGGGGATATAACTCTGGATTTAGCCAGGTGGTGATCCGCTTTTTAGTATAGTCAGTAAATAGGGCAAGACATGTTACCCCTACGCCCGCCGCACCGCAGCAGTATCCCAAATATCTAAGGGAAATGCCGGAGGTAAACATAACGCATACACCGATGCATCCTAAAATGATAATGCCCGACAGGTGCTTTTGCAGCATGACCAAAAGGCAGATTGCACCAATGAGCCCAAAGGGGATCAGGGTGCCGTAGAGCAGCATTCTGCCCCTGTGGCGTATCTCCAGTGCTTTTTCTTCGAATTTGGCATAATAGTACGCTAAAATCAGCACAAGAGAGGTCTTGGCAATCTCGGAGGGCTGAATTGTAAGGGGGCCTATAGAGATCCACCGTTGTGCCCCGTTACCTATCTGTCCGATAACCAGAACGCAGACCAGTAGCACCAGTACAATGCCGTAAAGGGGAATTGCCAGCCGTCTGTAAAACTCAGGTGTTAAAAGTGAGGCAAACAGCATAATTCCCAGGCTGAGGATCGCCCAAATAATCTGTCTACCGATAAAATAATAGCTATCCCCATACCGATGCTCTGCGTAGGCGTAACTGGCGGAGAACACCATAACTGATCCAAATAGAACCAGTAGTAGCACGGTGACCATCAGCACTACATCTCCCCGGGGGCAATCCTTGCCCCAAAGGAAGGGAATTTTCCGTTTGCTTATGCGGGGAAGCCTTAACACCCCCGTCATAACAGTATCCCCCAAAGGGCGAAGAAGCAACCAATCAGTGTGAGGGTGCCGAAATACAGTACGATCCGCCATTCTCCCCAGCCTGTTTTCTCCATGTGATGGTGCAGGGGTGCCATACGGAAAAGCCTTTTACCGTGGGTGAGCTTAAAATATCCTACCTGTAATACAACAGACAGCCCCTCAAGTGAATAAACGATGCCGGGGAGCAGAAGCAGCAGTGGACTCCCTAAAATAAAGCATCCACCCACAGCTAACGCTCCAAAGAAGAGGGATCCTGTATCCCCCATAAAGATCTTAGCAGGATGACGATTAAATAAAAGGAAACCAAAGGCACCCCCGAAGAGCAGCGCCCCGCAAAGGGTGGCAGATACAGAGGAGAGAAACAGTGCCGCCAGCACTAAAAATACCCCGATCAGTGCCGCTACCGTGGAGGCTAGGCCGTCAATGCCATCCGTTAGGTTGGCACAGTTTACAAACCACAATAGCAGCACGAAACAGATAGGATACCAAAACCAGCCCAGGTCAGGGGCATATTGGGTAAAGGAAATAGGGAGGCGGGTGTCGCAAATCCCGTAGATATTTAGCAGTGTCAGGTAAGCGATGGCAAAGGTGGATTGCAGCATTAGCTTTTGCCCCGGTGTCAGACCTAGGTTTCTGGCCTTCCATACCTTTGTGGCGTCGTCCAGGATGCCGACGGAGGCGTTTGCCACGGCGAAGAGCAGAGTCAACACAAAAGGGGTAATATTTGCACCCTTGTGGAGAAAAGGGGCAAGAAGAGCCCCTACTATTAGGCACGCCAGCAGGGGAGCAAGTCCCCCCATGGTGGGGGTTCCCTCCTTGCTTTTATGCCATGCGGGGCCGATCTCCAAAATAACCTGTACCGCGTGTTTCTTTTGAAGCCGGGGTAGTAACAGCTTGACCCCCAGCACAGTCAAAAGGAAAACCAACGTGACGGAGAGTAGAGTCAAATGAAGTTGTGTCATGGGTGATCTCCTTTCGGAATCAGGTGGTCTGGCAGGATATTTTCCAGCCTGCAGGCACGGGAGCCCTTGATTAATAGGAACTCTCCGGGCTTTAGCCACTGGGAAAGCCGTTCCTTTAGGACGTTCAGTGCATTCTTTTCATAATCGGATAGGGAGGTGGGTGACATTCCCGCATTTAGTGCCCCTTCCATATACGCCTGGGCATAGTCGCCCACAAAGACAAGGGAGGCAAAGCCCTTTTTTGCAAAGACACTTCCTATTTGAAGGTGATACTGTGGGGTGTCCTCGCCCAGCTCCAGCATATCTCCCAGGATAGCCTTTCTACGCATTGGATCCGGGCACATCTGGCACAGTGCCTCACAGGCTGCCGTCATGGAGTCGGGGCATGCGTTATAGGCATCCAGGATAACGGTGGCCCCGTTTAGGCTCAGGATGCTCTGTCGCATTGGAACTGGAAGATAGGAAGCCAGCCCATGACGAATTTGCTCTTGGGTTAGCCCCATTTCCACGCCTATCGCCACTGCGAATAGGGCACAGGATAGGGTATGAAGCCCATGGGTGTGTATGGATAGGTCTTCTATTTGCACTTTTGGATCTCTGTAAGAAAACAGAATTCCCCGGGGGTGTATATCCTTTACCTCCCCAAAGCATGTGGCGGTATCCACTGTGCGGGACACGGTGATGGCACCCGAGGGTGCCGCCTTTATGAGGTTTGGGTCAGCGTCTATATACAGCCTCCCGCCACGCATACCCTCTAAAATCTCCAGTTTTGCACGGCGTATGGCCTCTCGGCTTCCTAACTTTTCCATATGAGAGATGCCGCAATTGGTGATCACGGCATAGTCGGGGTGTAACAGCTGCGATAGCACTTTGATTTGTCCCTCGCCGTCCATGCCGCATTCTGCCACCAGCACCTGACAGGATCTGGGCATGGTCAAGAGAGTGAGGCAGGTACCCAGGAGGTTGTTATAGTTCAGGGGGCTCTCATGTACGGTGAAGCCACGGCCTAAAACAGCCCCGAGGAAGTGCCTGGTTGTTGTTTTTCCCACGCTGCCCGTCACTGCTACGGTTTTGTGGGGGATGCTTTGGCTGTGGGCGAGGGCGAATTGCCCCAGTGCCTCCATGACGTTTTCCGCGGGCATACAGGGAGCAGTGGGGCCCCCTTCATAGCCTTTGGGGCAAAGGATCAGGGAGGCTCCTCTTTCCTGTGCCTGGGTGAGATGCTCTTTGATGTCTTCCTTTTGCGATAGTGCTACAAATAGGTCGCCTCGCTCTACCTGTCGAGAATCGGTGGTGAGATAGGAAACTGCCTGTAGGCGTGGATTCGTTTCTATGGGGAAGATCAGTGGAAGCCCACAGGCGTCCCGTATTTGATATAAGGTATAGGGAAACCCCAGCTTAATTCTCATGCTTACCTCGTTTCTTCCGCCTTAGTATGCCCTAATTTTCTCAGTTTCAAAG
>JAZORW010000225.1:0-4144 GCA_045656805.1 Eubacteriales bacterium
GCGAGAAACAGGGAAGTGAGAGAATCCCTTTCTCTGCGGATAAGCGATGCAGACAAGACCACGCCACACATAATGGATGCACGCACTACAGAGGGGGAAAGACCCGTGAAAACGGGGAACAGAACTAGGAAGACCAAGAGAATGCTGGTAGTGGGCTTTCTTGGGATGCGTAGCAGAGTACATATGTGCCTCAGCATATACACAAAAAGGGATACGTGTAGACCCGACAGGGCTAAAAGATGGGACACACCGGTTCGACGGAACTGGTAGGAGGTATAATCGGACAGGTGGGTCCTGTCGCCGATCAGCATAGCTGACATGAGAGAGGCCACACGATCCTCATAGTTGTTTTCAAAGAAGGAGGAGATCTGCGTACGCAAGGAGTAGACAGCCGCTCCAACAGATCTTCGATGCCCTGTGAGGGTGGCGGGGGAGGATAAGTAGAGCTCTCCGCGGGTCTTCTCGGAGAGATAATAGCGGTAATAGGCATTGTCCGGCGAGTGGGGGACGAGGGTGCCTGTGGCAGTGAATTGGTCTCCTACAGTGAGGGTGGCGTCTCCATATACTGTCATACGCACTGTATAGGAGCCCACGTGCCCGTCAACGGAAGAAAGCCGCACTTTATATACGGTGCTTAGGCTACCTTGCAGCTCTAAATCCTTTACTTCGCCCCGCACCTCTACCTCGGCATCTTCATATCCGGACAGACGATACTGAGGCAGGTTGTAGGCAAGTGCTGAGGACAGAAGTGCCAGCATAAGTGAAAGCACGAGAAAAAGGGTGGTTCCCTTATGCCGATGCAGAGCAAAGGCACAGACGAGTCCACCCAGGGTAAGAGCTATTAGTAATGCTACCTTTGCCACAAACGGCAAAAACAGCGAGATAAATCCGCCGCCTAAAAATAGGGATGCACCAAGGCATAGGGGACGGTTGCGAAACAGGTTCATTTACTTATACTGCAGCTGGAGCGGATCATATCGTAATACTGCTTAGCCGCCTGCTCGGTCTTGTTGTCACCAAAGGTATAATATTTTCTCGAAATTAGGTCCTTGGGCAGATAGGTTTGGGCTACGTAGTGATGAGGGAAGTCATGGGGGTATACATAGCCGGGGAAATTGGGGCTGCGGAGGTGAGAGGGGGGCTCTAACCCCAGTCCTGCATTGACGTCAGCTGCTGCCAGGTGATATGCCTGGTAGGCGGTATTGGATTTGGGAGCGGTGGCCAGCATGATAGTGGCGTTTGCCAGGGGGATTGCCGCCTCGGGGAGGCCCAGGTCCTTTGCACTCTCTACACAGGCACGGGTAATGGCGGCTGCCATGGGATATGCCGAACCGATATCTTCGCTGGCGATTACCTGAAGGCGTCTGATAGGGGACAGTAGGTCTCCGCCCGCCAGTAGCTTTGCCAGATAGAAGATAGCTGCATTGGGATCAGAGCCACGAATGGATTTTTGCAGGCAGGAGAGTAAGTCGTAATGCACGTCACCTGCACGGTCAAAGGTACCGTTAAAGGAGGGGGCAAGGGTATCTACAGCTTCTTTTGTAATGACGGTATCGCTGACGTAATAGGCATTTTCCAAAATGGTAATGGCACGACGTACGTCACCGCCACTGGCACGGGCAATGGCGGAAAGCACCTGAGGATCCGCCGTAGTTTCACGTCTGAATTCCTCGTTCATAACGCTCAGTGCCCGCTCCAGAGCAGGGACTGTTTCTTCTGGCTCCACGGGCTTAAATTCAAAGACAGAGGAACGGGAGAGAATAGCACTGTAAATGTAGAGATAGGGGTTCTCCGTGGTGGAGGCGATCAGGGTGATGCGTCCATCCTCCATGTAGGAGAGCAGGGATTGCTGCTGCTTACGGTTAAAATATTGGATCTCATCCAAATACAGAAGAATACCGCCTGCACCAAACAGGTCAGAGGTGGAGGTCATGATCTCCTTTACGTCAGAAAGGGAGGCAGTGGTGGCATTCAGCTGGTAGAAGGTATAGCCAGAAGCCTTGGCAATGATTTTTGCCAGGGTAGTTTTACCGATGCCGGGAGGGCCGGAGAAGATCATATTGGTGATACGCCCGCTTTCCAGCATACGGCGGATGATGCCGTTGGCACCCACCAAATGGGATTGTCCCACCATATCGTCGATGGTGGAGGGGCGTAGCTTATCTGCCAGTGGACGGTTTTCCATAGTACATCCTTTCAGGAGATTTCGTTGACGGTTTCTTTAAAGTAGTAGCGTAGCTCGCTTGTTAGAGATTGGTGGATAGGATGAGATAGCGTGGGGTCATCCCTAATCACAGAGGATGCTTCGGTGAAAGCGGCAGTCATAAGGGATGAATCATCACAGAATTCTGCCAGGCGTAGGCGAATGCCACCGCTCTGACGCATTTCACTGTCAGCCGCACCCGAGAAAAAGTCACCGGGGCCACGGAGCTGGAGGTCTTTTTCTGCGATCTCATACCCGTCGTGAGAGTCTGCCATGATTTTAAGGCGTTGCCCTGCCACGTCGCCCTTGTGGTCGGAAACTAACACACAGTAGGACTTTTTATTGCTTCTACCCACTCTGCCACGCAGCTGGTGGAGCTGAGAAAGACCAAAGCTTTCTGCATTTTCTACGATCATAAGGGTTGCATCGGGGGCGTTGACCCCCACCTCAATGACGGTGGTGCAGACTAAGATGGAAATATCACCGGCCAAGAAGGAGGTCATAACAGCTTCCTTCTCATCACTCTTCATTTTACCGTGGAGAATTCCCACAGTAGCATCGGGAAAAACGCTACGGAGGTAGTGGGTGTGTGCCTCTACGCTCTTCATAGGCCTACGCGTAGTGGGGGAGAGAGAGGTAAGGAGAACATCGGGGGAGTCCTCTTCAGATTCTTCTTCAATTGCGGGGCATACTACGTATACCTGCCCCCCCTCGTCAATTTGCCGCTGAATAAATCCGTTAAGGCGGTCGCGATAGCCCTCATCTACCACGAAGGTGTCCACCACCTGCCGACCGGGCGGCAGCTCGTCAAGGCGGGAGATAGACAGGTCACCGTATAGGGTCAGTGCAAGAGTACGGGGAATAGGGGTGGCACTCATCACCAAGAGATGTCCCTCGTGAGATTTTTCGCTGAGGGCAGAGCGTTGTAAGATACCGAAGCGATGCTGTTCGTCCGTGACGGTGAACAGCAGGCGTGAGAATTTTACGTTGTCGCTCAGCAGTGCGTGGGTGCCTACCACGATTGAAATGTGGGAGTCTGGAGATGCCAGATCCTCCAAGATGCGTTTCTTCTCTTTTGTCGAGGTGGAGCCGCAAAGACAGGCAACTTCAATGCCAAGAGGAGAGAAAATCTCCTGAATATCACGATAGTGCTGACGGGCCAAAATTTCGGTGGGAGCCATGAGGGCACACTGATAGCCTGACTTGGCCACGGCATACATGGCAGCCATAGCACAGGCAGTTTTACCGCTACCCACGTCGCCGATCAAAATGCGTCGCATAGCAGTGCCGCACCCCTCGCCGCAAAGATCCCCCAGAATTTGGTCAACGCATCTTCTTTGTGCCTGGGTAAGTTGAAAGGGAAGGCGTGCCAGCAGAGGGGATAGATCCTGGGAGGTACAAAGAGGCACAGTGGGAATCTTCTTTTTGCTTCTGTTCAAGGCGATGCCCAGAGATATACAGAAAAGCTCGTCAAAGACAAGCCGTCTGAGTCCAGCTTGCAGGTCTTCCTGATTTTGGGGCCTATGCACAGATCGCAGGGCGGTGGAAAGGGTAGGAAAGCCCTGGCGCAGCCGTACCTCTTCAGGCAGATAATCTTCGTACGGAATGGCCAGTGCGTTGTCGATAAGCCCTTCCATTACTTTCCGCGAAATACCTGCGGTAAGTGGATAAAGGGAGATATAGTCAGGGAGCTCCTTCCCTTCGTAATACGCCTCATAGGCAGGGGAAGAAAGGGTCCACACCTTGGAGTAGTTCAGGGTTCCCCAAAAACGGAACATGGCACCGGGGGTGAACACCTGACGGACGTAGTCCTGGTTATAAAACACCACGTCCACACTGCCGGTTTCGTCAAAGGCACGGAATTTGGTCAGGGTCATATGCCCCCTGAGCCTCACTGTCTTGGGCGTATTGGCAACCGTCAAAAGAAAGGCGGATTTTTTA
>JAZORW010000226.1:0-24595 GCA_045656805.1 Eubacteriales bacterium
CGACAGCCTTGAAGGTGATGCCGTTATCGTCAATGGTAACAACGTCTACCTCGGGCTTCGCAACTACCTCGATACCTGCCTCTGCAACAGCAGCCTCGTAGGCCTCGGGCAGAATGGCGTCAATGGCATCGTTGTAGAAAATGCCGGTGCCGTAAACACGCTCGATCATGTGCTTAGGTGCCTTACCGGGTCTGAAGCCGGGTACCTTGTACTTACTGGCGTTCTTCTTGTATGCTGCATTGTTAGCGGCATCAAAAGTGGTTTTGTCGACAGTGAATTCCAGCGTATACTCGTTGGTGCCTGTCATTTCCTTCTTGGAAAGGCTCATGGGTTTGTACCTCCGAAAGTTTATCTTTCTATTTTATATTTTATTAATACCGATATATTGTACTTGAAAAAGGGATATAAGTCAAGTAGTTTCACCGAATTGCTGTATTTTTGGTAGTGCAGAATTTCTTACAGGGGAATATGCTGGGGGGTAAAGGAGAGGGCATCTGCCGCCACTAGGGTGTAGGTCACACCGTTTCGGGTAGCGGATACCTTATGGGAGCCGTGAATATGGCCGAAATAACACCTCTTAACCCCTGCCTCCTCTAACTTAGATGTGAACGCCTCGCAGGCAACGCCGCCCCATAGGGGAGGGAAGTGAAAGAAGGCGATTGCCTCCTTGTCAGGGTGCTGGCCTTGTAGCTTTTTCAGTGCTGTCAGGCTCAGGTCCAGCCGTATGGACTCTCTGGCAATCAGGCGGGGAATATCCCCCTCTCCTGCCTCGCCCTCTTCACCGTAAAACCAGCCACGGGTGCCGAAGATCAGATAGTCCTCTGCCACCATAGCGCTGTTGTGTAGGAAGGTGAGGGTATCCAGCCCCTCTTTTTCACACAGGGCATTCATTTTTTTCAGGCTGTTCCACCAGAAATCGTGGTTGCCCTTCATGAGTATCTTTTTTCCGGGCAGGGCGTTTAGGAAACGCAGATCCTCCAGTGCCTCCTCTAGGGTCAGTGCCCAGGAGATATCTCCTGCCACCACCACCGTGTCGAGGGGGGATACCAACCGACACCAGTTTTGCCTGAGACGCTCTACGTAATCCTTCCAGCGGGGGCCAAAGACCTCCATGGATTTTTGCGTGCTCTCAGCGGTGGACAGATGCAGGTCTGCAATGACAAATACTGCCATACTCTCTCCGTCTATGTTTGATATGGGAAAAACAACGCATACTATAGGGGACGGTTAACCGTCAATACGTTTTTGGAGGTATTCTATGAACACCGAGAAAAGCTCTTGCTGTGCAAAGCATATTCAGGGGATCGTGTGCAGTGTAGAAAACTGCGTATACCACGATTGCCAGAACTACTGTACTGCAAAGGAGATCGCAGTAGGCCCCGCTAAGGCTGAAACCTCAGCGGAAACCCTGTGCGTGACCTTCCGTCCTAAGACAGAGGCATAAAGGCGTTTACGCCTTGGCAAATGCCAGCACCTCGTCCTTCATGGCTTCGGGCTCACCCACGCCGTCAAAGCGAATGGTACGCTCACCAATGCCACACAGGGGGGCAGGAATGGCAACGCCCGTCTTTGCGTTGAGTTGCTCCAACGCCCGCAGCTCATCCTCGGCACACTCACCTGCGATGCTGCGGTATACATCAAATGCGAATTTATAGGGGGAGGCAGTGGACGCCAGAAGCACCTTTTTGTCCTTGCCATACTGTGCCTGATACTGTCTGACAGCACCTACACCCACGGCGGTGTGGGTGTCACACAGGTAGCCACATTTCTCGTAGGTTTCCTTTAGAATCTTGGCACACTGATCTTCGTTTGTGCAGTAGCCAACGAAATTCTCACGGATGCTGGATAGCTCTCCCTCTGTGATGGCGTATCTGCCGGTCTGGGACAGTTCTTTCATATAGCCGGCGGTCTTTTCAGCACCGCAGGTCAGGTAGAGCAGTCTCTCCAGGTTAGAGGAGATCAGAATATCCATAGAGGGGGACATGGTGGTGTGGAAGGCACGGTTTCTGTCATACACACCGGTCTCTAGGAAGTCGGTCAGAATATTATTGGTATTGGAGGCGCAGATCAGGCGGCGGAGGGGCAGACCCATGCACTTGGCAATATAGGCGGCAAAAATGTTACCGAAGTTGCCGGTAGGCACGCAGACGTCAATCTCCTCACCCAGGGTAATGGTGCCAGCCTTTACCATATCGCAGTATGCAGATACGTAGTATACGATCTGGGGTGCCAGACGTCCCCAGTTAATAGAGTTGGCACTGGAGAGGAAGAAGCCCTCCTTATTCAGCTCTTCCGCCATTTCCTTATCACCGAAGATACGCTTTACACCGTTTTGCGCATCGTCGAAATTACCACGGATGGCACGTACGCACACGTTGTCACCCGTCTGGGTCATCATCTGCAGCTTCTGCACACGGGAAACACCGTCCACAGGATAGAATACCTGAATGCGGATGCCGTCAATATCCTTATAGCCCTCAAGAGCTGCCTTGCCCGTGTCACCGGAGGTGGCAACCAGGATCAGGGCAGTTCTCTCTTCCCCGGTCTTGGTCAAGGCACGGGAGAGTAGACGGGGCATGATCTGTAGTGCCATATCCTTAAAGGCAGAGGTGGGACCGTGCCACAGCTCCAGAGAATACAGGCTGTCGTCCACCTTATGCAGAGGTGCGGCACCGCCGGGGAATTTCTCCTCACTGTATGCGGCACTGCAGTCGGTGAGCAGCTCTTCGGAGGTATAGTCGGTCAAGAACAGCCCCAGAATGTAGGCGGCTCTTGCGGCATAGCTCTTGTCCAGCAGTCCCTGTAGCTCTGCCGGGGACAGTGAGGGCAGCCGGGTGGGCATATACAGTCCACCGTCGGGTGCCAGTCCGCGCTTGATAGCTTCTGCTGCGGATACGTGATCGGCTTGGATGCGTCTTGTGCTTGTGTAGTTCATGGTGTGTTCCTTATCCTATGAAATATCTATTGCTTTGCACTCTAAAAGAGTGCATTTAGTAATCTGCTTGGATTGCTCCAGTACAGACCCTCTGTCAGGGCTGTGCCAAAGTGGGAGCAAAGGCGGGAAAAGAGGGGAGAAAGGTCAGACACCCCGTTTGGGAAATCTGCGGGCAGGGTATCCGTGCCATCGTAGTCGGTGCCCAGGCACAGGCTGCTTTGTATCCCCAGCCCTAGGGCGTGGTCAATATGGGAGAGGAGTGCGTCGTAGCCACCGCCCAGATGGGAGGGAACGAAGGAGAGCCCTACGAGGCTTTCTCGCCTTGCCAGCTCCTTTGCGTGGTGATCCGGCAGGTTCCTGGGGTGTGGGCAAACACTATAAAAGCAAGAGTGAGTGGCTAAAACCCTATCCTGTGATAAGGATAGAATATCCTCACAGGAGGCGGGGCTGGCGTGGGATAGGTCCAGAAAATATCCCATTTCCAGTGCCAGGGCGAGAAGCTCTTTTCCTCGGGGCGTCAGCCCCTTTTTTGTGTCGTAGGCACCGCCAATTCCGTTCTCCCCCTGCCACATGGGGGTGAGAATTCGCACTCCACGGTCATAGAGGAATTTCAGGCGATGTTGGGTGTGATTTAGTAAGGGGCGTGCATCCTCAAGGGAGAAGATGACACGGGTGTTTTTGGGTAGGGTAGCCGTCTGCCCCAGGGCATGCAGCAGCATACCGCAAATATCCTCCCAGCCATCTTCGTTTGATAGCCTCTTATCGCACCAAAGGGCGAAGATCAGGCGGGTGCTTTCATAAGAAAGCAAAGGTGGGGTGGATAGGTGCAGACGGGGGTCGGAGAGGGACAGTCCCTCTCGCCAGGTGCGGTAGGGGGTATCTGCGTGTAAAAGAAATAACTTCATAAATCCTCCCTGAAAAAGCTTCAGGAAAGTTTATGTACGAAAGGCGTCCTTCATGTGGTGGATATGGAGGATACGGGGCGGGTCATCCTTTGAGAGATATACCTCGATAATATCCATGCGGCTATCCTTTTTGGTAGGATGCTGTCCATTAAATTGCCTGGCGGCGGATAACAGATGCCGTCGCTTCAAGGGGGTCACTGCCATGGCAGGGGAGCCGTATTTTTCTATCTGTGTGGGGGTGGAGCTTCTTGCCTTTACCTCTATAAAGGCACGGATAGAGCCCTTTTCCGCCACGATATCCAACTCTTCATGTCCTTCTAGGACGTTGGAGGACAGAAGGGTATAGCCGTTTTCCTTCAGATACTGTCTGGCGGCTTCCTCACCCAGACGCCCTATGTCACGGGTGTTCACTCTTCCTCCAAAAATTTCAGAAAGGATTTTCTGTGAATAGGGGTGGGACCCAGACGCCTTAGGGCGTCCATATGCTCTTTAGTGCCGTAACCCTTATGCTTATCAAATCCGTATTCAGGGTAGGCACTGTGATCTGCCATGCATAGGCGGTCACGGGTTACCTTCGCCAAAATGCTGGCGGCAGAGATAGAGCAGGAGAGGGCATCACCCTTTACCACCGAGGCGGCGGGGATGGGCAGATTTCTGGTGCAATTTCCGTCCACCAGGGCAAAGTCTGGCTGAGTTTTTAGGCTGAGAATGGCACGCTTCATAGCCAGCATGGTGGCGTTTAGAATATTCAGGCTGTCGATTTCTTCAGGGGTGGCTTGACCAATGCCGTAGTCCACCGCCTTCTCACGAATGACGTCAAAGAGCTCCTCTCGCTTCTTGGCGGATAGCTTTTTAGAGTCGTTGAGGGCGGGGATATCGATATCTGGGGAAAGGATACAGGCGGCGGCAACCACGGGACCGGACAGGGGGCCTCTGCCCGCCTCGTCTACCCCGCAGACTACCATTCCCTTTTCCCACAGCACACTTTCGTAGGAATAATCAGGCATGGTTACCTCCTGTTGGCTTTTCTAGGGAAATGCGTCCGATTTTCGCCCCACGGAATTCGTCCAGGAGCATTTCTGCCGTGCGGCGCATATTTACCTCTCCACCGCTGATGAGAAATCCTCTTTTACGGCCCACAGCCTCCAGAAGATCGTAGCCGTCCAGGTCTTGTACCTCGTCAGGCACCAGCTTATAGCGGGTGGTAAATAGGACAGGGGATACCTGCATCAGTCTGACGCACAGGATCATGGCGATCTCCTCTACGTCTAAGATCCTATCACGGATAGCCCCGGTAATCGCCAGGTTTTCGCCCACCAGGGCATCGTCAAACTTCGGCCAAAGAACGCCGGGCATATCCAGAAGCGAGAGACCAATGTCAGTGGAGACCCACTGGCGGTTTACCGTTACACCGGGTCTGTCCTCCACCTTGGCATGCTTGCCGCCGGCCAGGCGGTTGATCAGCGAGGATTTTCCCACGTTGGGAATTCCTACGATCATGGCCTTCAGCCGTCTGCCCTCCATGCCCTTTTCGCGGTAGCGTGCCAGCTTTTCTGCCAGCTGCTCTTCCACTGCGGCACGCAGGTCGGCAATGCCGTCTCCCGTCACACTGTCAAGTATAACACAGCAGCCGCCCTTCTTGCGGTAATAGTCACGCCATGCAGCAGATACGTTGGGGTCGGCAAGAGTGGCTTTATTTAGAACGGTTACAGTAGGCTTATTGCCCAAAAGACGCTTGATCTCAGGGTTTTTAGAGCTGTGGGGAATACGGGCATCCAGCAGCTCCAGCACGATATCCACGTCCCCCAGGGATTCGGTAATCATGCGCCTGGTTTTGGCCATGTGGCCGGGGAACCATTGAATAGGATTTGCTTGCATTATTTAACACCTCCAAATCCGTTAAGGGGCAGGAAACGGAATAGCACACGCCCCAGAATGCAGTCTGTGGAGATAGGTCCGAACATGCGGCTGTCAGTGGAATTGAAGCGGTTATCGCCCAGGACGAAGACCTCCCCCTCTCCCACATGATACAGATAATAGGCGTCTGCCCCCTCACCAATGGGGGTCATGCCGAACAGCTTTCCGTAGGAAATATAATCCTTCACTCCGGCGGGAGAGCCGCCCAGAAATGCGTATTCCTCCGTCAGGGCTACACCGTCTACGGTGATACGGTCCGCATAGATGCGTACGGTCTGCCCCTCTGTGGCGATGACACGCTTGATCAGGGGCTCGTTTAGCCCTGTTTCCTCATAGCTTTCAAAGACTACGATATCCCCGGCCTTGGGGGTATAAAACAGGTCGGAAATAATCAGATGTTCACTGTCAGAGAGGGTGCCAAGCATAGAATCCCCGTCCACCACTGCATGGCGGAAGAGAAACAGTGTAGCCAGTAGGATCAGGACGGCAGTGACCAGAAACAGCTCTACGTATTCAAAAATCGTTACTACGGCAGAGCGTAGGTCCCCCTTTTGCTGTGGGGCATTCTTTGGCTGTTCGTCTTTGGGATACAGGATCGCAGGCATAGGGCATCCTTTCTAAAGAGTAGAATTTTTTGAGATTTATGCTTTGGCTAGCACCATGCCCATCAGGGCAGTGCCGTCGGGCAGGTAGGGACCTGCCAGCACGGTTTTTTCGGTCAGGGTGGAAACGCCCTCCCTCTTGCACGTGCTGTCGTAGAGCATGAAGGGCACTGGCTCTTCACTGTGGGTGCGGATCTCGATGGGGGTGGGGTGGTCAGGCAGGGTCAGGATGCGATATGCCTCCCCCGTGGCGTCCAGATATTCCTTCAGGGGCTTCAGAATCAGGGCGTCGATCTTTTCAATGGACTCTACCTTACCCGTGGCATCTCCCTGATGTCCGCATTCGTCGGGTGCCTCTACGTGAACGTATACCAGATCCTGTCCACGGCGGAAGGCGTCGATGGCGGCATCTGCCTTCCCCTTGTAGTTGGTGTGTAGGTTGCCGGTGGCACCCTCCACGTCCACCGACTCCATGCCTGCACACAGGGCAATGCCCTTGATCAGGTCTACGGCAGAGATCACGGTACCCTTCACGCCCCATTTTTCAGAGAAGGAGGGGAGGGCAGGCTTCTTGCCGGGGCTCCAAAGCCAGATGGAATTTGCCACCCGCTTACCTGCCTGGCGGCGTGCCTGGTTTACAGGGTGGTTATTTAGAATTTCATAGCTTTCCTTCATCAGGTCGAGGAAGGGCTTTCCCTCTTCCCCTGTGGGCAGATACTCTCCGATCTTGCGCCCCAGAATATCGTGGGGGCGGTTGAAAGGGTATGTATCCGAGGAATTTTTCCACAGAATACAGTGGCGATAACTGACGCCTGTATAGAAGTGACGCAGAGAATTGCCCAGCTTTTCCTCCAGCGTTTCGATCAGCTGGCGTGCCTCTTCGGTTTCGATCTCTCCGGCGGAATGGTCCAGGATGGTCTTTTCTTCATAGGGCTCATCCTCCGTCAGGGTCACCACGTTACAGCGGTAGGCGGTCTGGTCCCCCTCCATGGTCAGTCCCATGGAAACAGCCTCCAGGGGAGATCTGCCCTTGGAATACACTTTGGGGTCGTAGGAGAGGATGGCCAGATTGGCAGTGTCGCTTTCGGGTACCATACCGCTGGGCACGTTGGAAACGGTGCCCACAAGAGAGGTGGCTGCCAGGGTGTCCATGGTAGGCTTATTGGCTACCTCCATGGGGGTTTTCCCTACAAGGGAGGGACAGGGACGGTCTGCCATGCCGTCGTATACTAGGATCAGAGATTTCATAGGAGTTCCTCGTGCATATTTACTCAATTATATATTTTAGCATAAAAAATATAAAATACAATGGCAGAGGTATCAAAAAGAATAAGAAGATTTTTGAAAAAACTATTGCTTTTTGGCAAAACCCAAGTTATAATATATTGCGTTATGCCATGGCATAGCGAAAGTAGAACAGTCCTCTGCTAAAGCTCGGCATGAATGTTCGATATATGAAGGAGGGCCATCATGAACAAGATTGAGGCTTTTGTAAACGAGCAACTCAAGGAGAACGTTCCTGAGTTCAACATCGGTGACACCGTACGTGTGTACAACCGAATCAAGGAAGGAAACAAGACCAGAACCCAGATGTATGAGGGTACCGTGATTGCAAAGCACGGTGGCGGGATCTCCGCAACCTTCACTGTAAGACGCGTATCTTACGGTTGTGGTGTAGAAAAGACCTTCCCCATCCACTCTCCCAATGTAGAGAAGGTAGAAGTGATCCGCCACGGTTCCGTCCGTCGTGCAAAGCTCTACTATCTGCGTGATAGAGTAGGTAAGGCAGCGAAAGTAAAAGAGAAGATCTGATTTTCGTTGTTCTCAATGAAAACAGCCGCTGCTACAGCGGCTGTTTTGCTTTTTAGATTTTACGCCATATGCTCGGAGAGCTTCTGCCCGCCCAGGATATGGAAGTGCAGATGCTTTACGCTCTGGCAGCCGTGGTCGCCGACGTTGGTCACTACACGGTAGCCCTGGTCTAGCCCCTCTGCCTCTGCAATGCGGGGAATCACCTCCAGGATGTGCTTTACACACTGGCTGTTTTTGGGGCACACACCGTCAAGGGAGGGGATATGCTCCTTGGGTACCACCAGAATGTGGGTGGGTGCCTGGGGCTGAATGTCACGGAAGGCGTAGACGCTATCGTCCTCATACACCTTTTGAGAGGGGATCTCTCCCCGAATAATGGCACAGAAAATGCAATCCATAGCTAACCTCGCAGTTTTTTCTCTATTATAGCACAGCCATTTTTAATTTTCAACGGGAGGCGTATATGAAGCAGTTTACCCTACCAGCCTATCCCGCCATGGAGGACGTGTGGCAGATCCTGTCGAGGGAACAGCGTCCCCTGGTGGTATACGGCATGGGCAACGGCGCCGATAAGCTCCTTCTCCAGATGGAGAAGCGCGGTCTTGCGGTGGCGGATTTTATGGCCTCTGACGGATTTGTCCGTGGGCACAGCTTTCACGGCAGACGGGTGCTGTCCCTGAAAGAGGTAGAGGAGAAACATGAGGATTTTGTAATCCTTCTGGCGTTTGCTTCCTCCCTGCCATCGGTGATAGAAATGCTCTGGAATTTAGCCCAGCGGCACACCCTGCTGATGCCCGACCTACCCGTGGTAGGGGACACCTATTTCGACGCGGAATTTTATAACGCTCATTACTTAGAATTTCAGCGGGTATATGACAGCCTGGCAGACGATACCTCCAAGAGTATTTATGCCGCCACCCTTGCCTATAAGCTGACGGGGGATATTCGCATCTTGCGCTCTGCCGCTACCCCCAGGGGTGCGGAGATGGAGCTGCTGAAACCCGCCCAAATCACAGAATACGTGGACTGCGGTGCCTATCGGGGAGATACCCTACAGGAGCTGCTGGAGGCAGGCGCCCCCTTGAAGTGGGCGGTATGTATTGAGCCTGACAGGCGTACCTATAAAAAGCTGTGCGCCTATCTGGATACTCTGGGGCGAGAGGAATTCACCTCCGTCAACGCCGCCGTGTGGGACGCAGACGGCATGGGAGAGTTCAGGGGGAGCGGAAACCGAAATTCCTCTCTTGTGGGTGCTTCCTATGAAAACAGACGGGAGGAGACCCCCCTCACTCGGGTGGACACCCTGTGTGGGGACAAAGCCCCTCAATATATCAAATATGACGTGGAAGGGGCTGAAAAACAGGCGATCCACGGCTCCTCCCTGACAATTTCTCGGCACAAACCAAAGATGCTGGTATCCCTGTATCACAGGACGGAGGATCTGTACGAGCTACCGCTACTGCTACTGGATAACTTCCCCTACTACCAACTGTATTTACGACGCCCCCCGTGCCTACCGGCCTGGGAGCTGAATCTTGTATGTATTCCTCACGTTCTGTGAGAGAAAGGAGAGATATGGCTGAACTACTGGCCCCTGCGGGCAATTATGAGAAGCTGGAGGCCGCCGTCCTGTACGGGGCAGATGCGGTCTATCTGGCGGGCACTGCCTTTGGTATGCGTGCTGCCGCAGATAATTTTACACCGGAGGAAATGAAGCGGGGCATTGCCTTTGCCCACGGGCACGGAGTGAAGGTGTACGTCACCGTCAACGTGATGCCGAGAGAATCGGATTATCCAGCCCTCTCTCAGTACCTGGAGGAGCTGGGGAAGATTGGCCCTGATGCCCTGATCGTGGCCGACGTGGGCGTGCTGGCCCTGGCACGGCAGATTCTGCCCCAAATGGAGCTGCATATCTCTACCCAGGCAAACACGGTTTCCTCTGCTACCTGCCGTGCATGGCAGGCACTGGGGGCAAAGCGTGTGGTGTTGGCACGAGAGCTGACCCTGGAGGAAATTCGCCAAATCCGCAAGAACACCCCCGACGACCTGGAGCTGGAATGCTTCATCCACGGCTCTATGTGTATCTCCTACAGTGGCAGATGTCTGCTGTCCAACTTCCTGGTGGAGAGAGATGCCAACAGAGGTGGATGCGCCCAGCCCTGTAGATGGAATTACACCGCCCGTCCCGTTTCCTGGGAAATTCGGGAGGAGAAACGCCCCGATATTCCCCTGGAGCTGTCCGAGGAGGGGGGAGAAACCTTCGTGATGTCCAGTAAAGATCTGTGCATGATTGAGCACGTGCCCGAGCTGCTGGAAAGTGGCATTTCTTCCTTTAAGATTGAGGGAAGAATGAAGAGTGCCTACTATACCGCCGTGGTCACCAATGCCTACCGTATGGCAATGGACGCTGCTATGGCAGGAAACCTGACCCCCGACCCCGCCTGGATGGGTGAGGTGGAGAGCGTGTCCCACAGAGAATACGCCACGGGGTACTTCTTCGCAGACAGCCACACCGATGCCCGCACCGTGACCCAGCCCGGGTATCTGAGAGAGAAGGCATATCTTGCCACCGTTCTTTCGTATGATATGACAACGGGTGAGGCACTCTGCGTGCAGAGAAATAAGTATACCCTAGGGGAGGGGGCACAGCTTCTCACCCCCGGTAAGGTGGGGCAGAAGGTTGCCATCACCGCCCTGTATGACGAGACCCATGGGTCTATCCCCGCTACCCCCCATCCGGGGATGCGGTTCTACGCACAGCTATCTATCCCCGCCAAGGCAGGAGATATCCTCCGTGGCGACAGTGAATAAGGAGGTAGACTATGGCAATTATTGAACTCTTAAAGGCGATCCTTTACGGCATTATCGAGGGTATCACCGAGTGGCTGCCCGTCAGCTCTACGGGACACCTGATCCTGCTGGAGGAATTCCTGGGTCTGAAGGTTGCACCGGGACTTGGCTCTACCTTTGCCGATGAATACGGCAGTATGTTTGAGGTAGTGATACAGCTGGGTGCTATTCTCGCCGTGGTGGTAATGTTCTTCCATAAGCTGAATCCCTTCGCCCCCTCTAAGACTCCGGAGGAAAAGCGTTCCACCTGGACCCTGTGGTTTAAGGTAGCGGTGGCTAGCTTGCCTGCAGCCTTCGTGGGGATCGTGGTGGATAAGATACTGGAGAGTGTGACCGGCAAGGATATTGACGGCTGGATCTACAATTTCGTCACCGTTGCCATTGCCCTGATCCTTTACGGCGTTGCCTTTATCCTCATTGAAATCTGGCAGAAGAACAAAGAGCATAAGGTGGACTCTGTCCACGGTATCACCTGGAGTCAGGCGGTGATCATGGGTCTATTCCAGACCCTGTCCATCGTGCCCGGCACCTCTCGCTCAGGCTCTACCATTCTGGGTGCCAGATCCATCGGCATTTCCCGCAGTGCGGCGGCTGAATTCTCCTTCTTCATGGGCATTCCCGCCATGGTGGGTGCCAGCCTTTTGAAGGGCTACGGCTTCTTTGACTACGTCATTGAGGAGGGCATTCATGTGCCTGCCCTGGCATGGGTGGTGCTGCTGGTTGCCAGCCTGGTGGCCTTTGGCGTGTCTATGCTGGTGATCCGCTTCCTCATGGATTTCGTAAAGCGTCATACCTTTATCCCCTTCGGCTATTACCGTATCGGACTGGGTGTGGTAGTGATCCTATACGGTATCATTCGCTACGTAATCCTGTAAAACAGAACAAAGCAAAAGGACTGTTGCGGCGCAACAGTCCTTTTTTACATGCTTTAGGGAATGTACTGAATCAGGTCAGAAATATCACAGCCAAGAGCGTTACAAATGCGATTCAAGATATCACTGTCATAACGGACAACCTTGTTTTTATAATAGTTGTCTATGATTTGGAATTTAATTCCGCTTCTCTTCGCCAATTCATAGCGGGTGATTCCGTTTTTATCTAAATATTCACTAACGGTTAATCGTATCATGCAGCTCACCCCTTCCGATATTTATTTTAATGCATATACACTCAATTGACAATTTACCCATTTAGGTGTATACTTATATAAGTATATTGAAGGAGAAAGCTATGAAACTGTTGATTGCGGGTTCGAGAGGGATTGAAGACTATGATCTTTCGCCCTATGTACCTGAGGAAACGTCTCTGATTATCAGCGGACGAGCCAAGGGAATTGATTTAGTAGCAGAAAGGTATGCAGACCGGCACCATATAAAGAAACAGATCGTAAAGCCTGAATACACATTGTATGGGCGTTCTGCACCCCTGGTAAGAAACAGGCAAATGGTAGAAATGGCAGATAGAGTTTTGGTTATATGGGACGGTAAATCGAGAGGAACACAATATACCGTTCAGTATGCTGAAAAGCAGGGGAAGCCTGTAGAAGTCATTCTTTGCGTTTCTCAAACAGATAAAAAATAAACTTAGGACTGTTGCACCGCAACAGTCCTTTTATAATTCTTCCTCTCGGGGCAGGTCATAGCCCGAAAGGGTAGGGGCGGGTCGCTTTCCGGGAATTCGCTTTAACAGGTCGTAGGTATATAGGGGGCACAGCCCATCGCCGTAGACCTCACACGCCTTTTGGGTACAGAAGAAAAAGAGGGCATCCTCCTCCCCGTGGGCATGGGTGCAAAAGCGACAGGCGGGGGTAGGGTCAATCTCGTCGAACATAGGCACCTCCTTTTCTTTCATTGTACACCCACCCGCGGGTCAAAGAAGTCGAAAATAGGAAAGGCACCCAAATATGGCGGCTGCCGCCAGACCCTGAAGCATCTTGGATAGTAAGTAGGGCTTTACAGAAAGGTCGGTACCCTCCAGCACCGTGACGGTCTGTAAATGCACCGAAAGCCCGGAGAAGCATACCGCAAAGGCGGTGAGGGGCAGGGGCAGTGCAGCCCCGCTCTGACAGGCGTTTCCCACCTCTAAAAGAGAGGCGATGATAGCAAAGGAATAAGAGGAGCAGAAAGGGCGGAGCAGGGCAAGGCAGGCAGAGAAAAAGGTAACGAAGCCGCACACCGTCAGGGTGGCGTTGATGCCCCCCTGCACCGCATGGGCAAGGGTAGGGGCAGGGGGAAAATGAGAGGGCAAAGGAGCGACGTGGGAGGGAGAATTTTTCGGCACAGTTAAGAGGGCACAGAGCAGGGCAAGCAGGGTCTGCACTCCGAAGAGCCATATCCCCTCCCTGAGACTCCCACGCAAGGATACCCCCACCCCACCGATGAGAAAGGCAATGCTGGTATTGGAGGTAAAGCACAGCATTCGCTCTGCCTCCTCTCTGCTGAAGACCCCTTGTAAATATCCCCTTGCCACCGCCCTGCCTCCCATGGGAAAGCCACAGAGAATACCCACCAAGAAGGGGGTGGCTGCCTCAGCGGGGAGCCTGAAAACACGGTGAAACAGGCGACCAAACCACCCCTGTCTGCCTGTGGGGGAAAAGGCAATGCACCCCGACAAAACGGCAAAGGGAAACACCGACGGGATAATGGCAGTATAGCAGAGGATCAGCCCTGCCTGCACCCCTGCCTTCACAGGGGTGGTCAGTGCCACCAGAGCTGCCATACAGCATAGGATCAGGGGCAGAGTAGGCAGGGTGCGACGCATAGTCATAGGCGGGGGTCCCCCTTCATAGGATAACTTGATACAGTATACAGGGGGGAGGAGAAAAACATGAAGAAAAAGAAGGGAGGGACACGCCCTCCCCAGCCATTACCCCTTACCTCCGGCTTTCGTGTGGAGGTGAAGCCCATGGGGGGCGGCAGGCGCAGGGTGCTGCTTACAGATTGCCATGAGATATTGGCGTATAGCCACGAGAGGGTGGCGTTCCTTCATGGGAGGGAGCAGGTGGTGGTAGAGGGCGAGGAGCTATGGTGCCGCAGCTGGGGCAACCGTGTGGCAGAGGTAGTGGGGAGTGTAAAAGAAATTCGGTTCGGAGAGGGGAAAAACCTATGCTAGGCTTTTTGGGGTATTATACGGTATCGGTGCCCAAGGACAAAATGTGCCAGGTGGTGGCTGTGTGCCTGAACTACGGCATTTCTACCTTCCATGAAAGGGAAATCGGGGAGGAATATACCTTGCGGGTGGGCGTGGCACAGGTTTCCTCCCTCCTTGCCCTGCTTCAGCGAGCAAAGGTGCCATATCGGGTAGGGGAGCTTAGAGGACTTCTGGGCTTTGGCAAACGCCTGATTTCCCACCCGGGGCTACTGGCGGGGGCACTCTTGTCCCTTTTTCTCTATCTGTGGCTTGGGGGCATGGTATGGGAGGTGCGTGTGGTCAGCAGCGGCGACGTGGATGAAGACAGGGTATTATCCCTTCTGGCTGAGGCAGGCCTGGAGGAGGGGGTCAGACTGTCTTCTATTGATATAGACAGGGTGGTAAACGCATATCTCCTCTCTGACCCTGACACCGCCTTTGCGGCGGTGCATCTCCGTGGAGTTGTGGCAGAGATCGAGCTGATCCCCAAGGATGCGGGGGGAGAGGATACGGGCAAGGCGGAGCCCTGCAATATAGTTGCCACCAGGGACGCCCTTATCACGGATATGATCCTGTATGCAGGGGTGGGCACCGTGCGGATAGGGGACACGGTGGCAGAGGGGGATATTTTGGTATCCGGGATTATCACCGACAAAGGGGGCACACGGTTTCTCCCTGCCTCTGCCGATGTTTGGGGTCAGGTGGAGGACGTGGTGCGTATTGAGGTGCCCTTGGTATCCACCACCCGCCAGGTGGTGGCAAAGAAAACGGTGGGGGCAAAGCTGCAGTTTTTTGGAATGGAGTTTTCCTTTGGCAATACCTCTGCCTCCCTCACCTCTACGGGGAGGCAGATCTACCTCTTTGACCGCATTCGCCTGCCTATTCGCACTACGCTCTATTGTCATTTAGAAACTCGGGAGGTGGAGGTCACCTACGACGAGAAAACCGCCCGCCAAATGGCAGACGCCATGCTCAGACACAGGCTATCCGAGATGCTACGGGACAGCATCCTGATCGAAACCCATGAAAGCTACACCCTGGAGGGGCAGGTGCTGGTGCTGGAGTGCAGGGTCAGGTATGAAACGAATATTTCCAAAACTCTTGCATTTGAGAGCGAGAATCGGTAAAATATAAGTAGAAATCGAAAATATTCGCGTGCGAGAGCCGTGAAAGGAGCCCCATGACAGAAAGAATTGTAACCACCCTATCCTCAGAACAGACTGCCGCCATCTTCGGTGCCAAGGACGAGAACGTCCGCCGCATTGAGGATATTTTCGGCGTGACGGTGAGAAATATTGGGTGCGGCGACAGTGGTGAGGGAGATGCCCTCACTCTCCGTGGAGAGGCACGTGGGGTAGAGCAGGCAGCTAGTGTGCTGGAGTATCTGAAGCGGATGACCGCCTCTGGGGACAGCATTGGAGAGCAGAGCCTGGATTACGTCATCCAAATGGTGCGTGACGGTCAGGGAGAAGAGCTGGGACAGGGGCTGGAGGAGGTCATTTGTATCACCCACAGAGGAAAGCCCATTCGCCCCAAGACCCTGGGTCAGCACCGCTACGTAGAGGCGATGCGGAAGAATACCGTGGTGTTGGGTCTGGGCCCTGCGGGTACGGGTAAAACCTTTTTGGCGGTGGCAATGGCGGTGGACGCCCTGCGAAATAAGCAGGTCAGCCGTATCATTCTCACCCGTCCTGCCGTGGAGGCAGGAGAAAAGCTGGGCTTTTTACCGGGAGATCTGCAGAATAAGATCGACCCCTATCTACGCCCCCTGTACGATGCCCTCTTCGAGATGATGGGCAGTGAGAACTTTGCCCGCCACATGGAGCGGGGTACCATAGAAATTGCCCCCCTTGCCTATATGAGAGGGCGTACCCTGGACGATTCCTTTATCATCCTTGACGAGGCACAGAACACCACCGCCGAGCAGATGAAGATGTTTTTGACCCGTCTGGGTTACCGCTCTAAGGCGGTGGTTACCGGGGACCCCAGCCAGATCGACCTGCCCGGGGGAAAGAAGAGCGGGCTTGGCATCGCTGCCAAGATCCTGAATGGCATTGAGGATATTGCGGTACACACCTTTACCGAGAGGGACGTAGTACGTCACCGTCTGGTGCAGAAGATCATCCGTGCCTATGAAAAATACGAAAAAGAAAATCCGCCACAGCCCACACGCACCTGGCGGAGTGGGAGGTAAAAATGAAGCTACGCCACTATTATCCGGGCGGCCCCCGTACCTATATAGAGTTTGGGGCAATGTCGGAGACGGAAGCTCCCTATGAGCTGAAATGTGCCGTACGCCTGGGCGTGACAGCCGCCCTCTCTTATGAAGGATTTGGGCGTGACGCCTGCGTTTCCGTCAGCTTTTGCGACCGTGAGAGCATTCAGACCCTGAACCGTGACCATAGAGGAAAGGATAGGGTCACCGACGTGCTTTCCTTCCCCCAGTATGAAAAGGGGGAATGGGAAAAGGAGGGGGACACCCCCTGCCTTTTAGGCGATATCGTGCTGTGTCTGCCCCGTGCAAAAGAGCAGGCAGAGGAGATCGGCAACACCTTTTATGAGGAAATCACCTTCCTCTGCGTGCATTCCACCCTGCACCTTTTGGGCTATGACCATGAGAGCAGCCCACAGGATGAGGAGGACATGCTGAGAAGGCAAAGAGAGATTATCGGACGTATCAAGGGGAACGTATGAAAAGAACAGCGTTTATTGCGATAGTAGGCAGACCCAACGTGGGTAAATCCACCCTACTGAATTCTATACTGGGGGAAAAGGTGGCTATCGTGTCCAAAAGACCCCAGACCACCCGTAACCGTATTACGGGCATTCATACCGTAGGGGACGACCAGTATGTATTTCTGGATACCCCCGGTATGCACCGTCCCAGAACAAAGCTGGGGGACTACATGGTACGCACCGTGGGAGATACCCTGGGCGGTGCGGATGCCGCAATCTTAGTGGTAGAGCCCAGAGAGGCTGTGGGAGATATTGAGGCAGAGATCATTAAGAGCATCAAAAAGAGTGGCATGGGTGCCATTCTCGCCGTGAATAAGATCGATTCTGTTACCCCTGCCAACGTGGCGAAGACCATTGCCGCATATGCTGCTGTCCATGACTTTGATGCCGTAGTCCCCATGACTGCCAAGGCGGGGAAGGGCGTAGATACGGTGATCGAGGAATGCCAGCGGTATTTGGGGGAGAGCGTATGGTTCTTCCCTGACGATATCGTTACCGACCAGACCGAGCGACAGATTGCCGCCGAGGTCATCCGTGAGAAACTGCTGCGTACCCTGAATGATGAAATTCCCCACGGCACCGCCGTTGCCATCGAGGAATTTAAGGATGAGGGCGGTATGGTGAAGATCCGTGCGGAGATCTACTGTGAGCGTGCCTCCCATAAGGGTATCATTATTGGCCGTGGAGGCGAGAGCCTGAAGAAGATCGGCTCTATGGCACGCACCGACCTGGAGAAATTCTTTGGTACCAAGGTGTTTTTAGAGCTGTGGGTCAAGGTGAAGGAAAACTGGCGGGACAGCCAATTTAACCTGAACGACCTGGGATATAAGGAAACATGAAGGCACCCGAAACCGACCTGGAGGTCCACGGCCTGGTCCTGAATATTACGGACATTGGGGAGAGGGACAGAATGCTATCCCTCTATACCCGAGAGGTGGGACTGATCAGTGTGTATGCCGCCGGGGCAAAGCAGCTGAAGAACCGCTATATGGCGGCGACCCAGCCCTTTTGCTACGGACGTTTTCTCTTAAGAGAAAGGGGTGGAAAATACACCCTGAGAGAGGCAGATCTAAAGGAAACCTTCTTCTCTCTGCGTACCTCTCTTGGGCGTGCCGCCCTTGCCTCCTACGTATGCGAGGTGGTGGGCTTCACAGGCACCGAGGAGCCTGACGAGGGGCTTCTGAGCCTGACCCTGAATACTCTGTATGCCATTGCCAACGACCTGTATCCTCTCCCGCATATAAAGGCAACCTTTGAGGCCCGTGCCGCCTCCCTTCTGGGCTTTATGCCGGACGTAGAGGCGTGTGCCCTGTGCGGAGGAAGAGAGGCCAGCTACCTGCTCCATATCTCCCGTGGAAACCTGCTTTGCCACACCTGCCGTGACAGTCTGGAGGGCAGACAGACCGAGGAGGGGGGAGAGGTGTCTGTTGCCTACCTGACCGAGGGGGCAAGACAAGCCCTGTCCTATATCGTACATGCCCAGCCCGAGAGGGTGTTTTCCTATCGGCTGGAGGAGGGGGATGCCTCCCTATTGGGCATTGCGTCAGAGGAGTTCCTCCGCTGGCATATTGACCGCACCTTCGCATCCCTTGCATTCTATAAACAAACCTAGTAAACCACCGAAAAGGTATAACTATGATATTTACGGAAAAGACCCGCTCCATATTGGAGTATGACAAGATAGTACGCACTCTTGCCTCCCTTTGCCCTACAGACGGGGCGAAGGCAAGGGCTCTTTCCCTATTGCCCAGCGACGACCCCGTGGTGGTGGCACGTCGCCTGGCCAGAACCACTGACGCCAAACGGCTACTGGAGAGCAAGGGGCTCCCCCCCTTTGACGCCACAGAGGACGTGCCTGCCGCTGCAGAACGGGCAGAGAAGGGCGCGACCCTGTCTACCTATGAGCTACTGCACGTGGCGTCCATGCTTCGCTCTGTAAAGGCGTGCTATGACTATGCCAAGGCTGACCGCACCTACACCACGGTGCTGGATGAGATTTTCGATAGGCTACTGCCCAATAAGACCCTGGAGAGTGCCATTTCCACGGCCATTCTATCCCCTGACGTTATCGCAGATAACGCCAGCCCAACGCTATCCGACATTCGCCGCCATATCCGTGCCGCCCATAACAAAATTAAAGAAAGCCTGGCGGGCTACGTCAGCGGTGGAAAGCAAAGGGCCCTGCAGGAAAATCTGGTCACCATGCGTGACGGCAGATACGTCATTCCCGTAAAGCAGGAATATAGGGGAGAGGTAAAGGGGATCATCCACGATACCTCCTCTACGGGTGCCACCGTATTTATTGAGCCTATGGCAGTGGTGGAGGCAAACAACGAGCTACGCACCCTGGAGCTAAAGGAACAGAGAGAAATCGAACGCATCCTAGCTGCCCTGAGTGCCGCCTGCGGTGATGCTGCCTCTGCCCTGAACCTGAACTATCTAAACCTGACAGACCTGGCATTTGCCTTTGGCTGTGCCCTGCTGTCCCAGCAGATGGACGGTGTGGCGGCAGAGCCGGCAGAAAGGCGTAGCATTTCTCTGCTGAAGGCAAGACACCCCCTGATCGAAAAGGACAAGGTGGTGCCTGTCAGTGTAGGACTTGGACAGACCTATGATACCCTGATCATTACGGGACCCAATACCGGCGGTAAGACGGTCACTCTGAAGACCATGGGACTGTTTTCTGCCATGAATCAGGCGGGATTGCACGTTCCCGCTGCCCCCGGTAGCACCCTCGGCATCTTTGATGCCATTTTGGTGGATATCGGTGACGAGCAGAGCATAGAGCAGTCCCTCTCCACCTTCTCCTCCCACATGGTGACGGTGGCACAGATATTAAATTCTGTTACCCCTAATTCCCTTGCCCTCTTTGATGAATTGGGGGCAGGTACAGACCCCGTAGAGGGTGCCGCCCTGGCCATTGCCATTCTTGAGAAGGTGCGGCAGGCAGGGGCACTCAGCGGTGCCACCACCCACTATACTGAGCTGAAGATGTACGCCCTGGATACCCCCGGGGTGGTGAATGCCTCCTGTGAATTTGACGTAGAGACCCTGAAGCCCACCTATCGCCTGACCGTAGGTACCCCGGGTAAATCCAACGCCTTTGCCATTTCCGAAAAGCTGGGCATCGGCGGGGATGTGATTGCCTACGCCAAGTCACTGGTGGCAGAGGATAACCGCCGCTTTGAAAGTGTGCTGGAGCAGCTGGAATCCACCCGTGTGGAGATGGAGCACGCCAGAGAAAACACCGAGAAAATGCGTCGGGAATACGAGGCCTTCCGCACTCAGGCAGAAAAAGCCCTGACGGACAAAACGAGGGAAGCAGAGGCGGCCCTGGAGAGAGACAGAAAGAAGGCACGAGACCTGCTGGACAGTGCCAGAGTCACCAGTGAGTTTGTCTTTAAGCAGATTGAGGACCTGCGAAAGAAGCAGGACAAGAAAAACATCGCCGCAGAGCTGGAGGCAGCCCGCAAGGCTGTGCGTGAGCAGATGCGGCTGGGTGAGAAGACCTATTCCGAAACCGACTTTGAACCCATGAGCGGCGAGGAGCCCTACCGCTTGCCTCGCCCCCTGAAGGTAGGGGACAAGGTGTACATCGTGACCTACCACTCTGAGGGTGAGGTTACGGGTCTGCCTAAGGGTGATACCGTAGAGGTAAGGGCAGGAGTATTCCGTGGCAAGGTGCCTCTGGGCGACATTCGTTTGGTGGAGGGCATGGTGAAGCGGGAAAAGCCCACCTCGTCCACCAAGGTGAGCCGCGGTGGCGTTGCCACCTTCCGAGCAGAGCTGGACGTCCGCGGCCGCTATGGGGACGACGGATGGTTTGAGGTGGACAGATATCTGGACGAGGCAGTTTTGGCAGGGGTAGACTCTGTCAGAATTATTCACGGTAAGGGCACGGGGGCACTGCGTGCCGCCCTGCATAGAGAATTAAAGGCAGACCCCAGGGTCCGTGCCTTCCGTCTTGGGGGGCTGGGCGAGGGAGATTCGGGCGTCACCGTAGTGACCCTGAAATAAGGAGGTAGTATGACCTGGGAATGGGCTTTCCTTGACGGACTGCAAAGCATTCGCACCCCCTTTTTAGATTCTTTTATGGTATTTATCACCACCCTGGGCAACGGTGGCGGTCTGTGGCTGGCCATTGCCGTGGTGCTGCTGTTTTTCCGCCCCACTCGGGGGACGGGTGCCTGTATGCTGGTGTCTGTAGCACTGGGGGCACTGGTGGGAAATTTGTGTCTAAAGCCACTGTTTGCACGCCCCAGACCCTGTTGGCTAAGACCCCAGGCAAATCTTTTGATCCCTAACCCCACCGATTATTCCTTCCCCTCGGGGCATACCCTGTCCTCCTTTGCGGTAGCTACCTCTCTCACCTTGGGAGAGAAGCGGTATGGCTATATTGCCCTGCCTCTGGCAGCCCTAATGGGCTTTACCCGCCTGTACCTATACGTGCATTTCCCCACCGACGTCCTGGCAGGGATGGCACTGGGTGTAGCGGTGGCAATCCTGACCCACTATTTCATTCGCCCCTATCTCGAAAAGGGACTCAACCGAATCCCCCCGCGGGGAAAAGGTAAATAAGACCGCGCGTATGCACAATACGATATCAATTACTAGGCAAATTATATGCGTACGAAAAAAGGACAGAGAATGCCACCTCTGTCCTTTTTATTTGTTCATTCTGAAACAGGGGATGTTAAAGGAAGTGTTTTCCCCTTAGACTACAAAGATTGTTTAATGTGCATAAAATGCAAATCGCTTTTTTGTTTTTTGAAGACAAAACATCATTATTTTAACAAAAGTTACCAAAAATTTCCTTGACAACCAAATAAAGGTGTGATTAAATAAAAGTGAACAGGCACAAAGGAGCCTGTTCAAATAAACTATTGAATTATAAGGAGATGTAACCTATGAAACACGTACAAAGATTGATTTCCGCCCTGCTATGCATTCTCATTGTGTGCTCATTCTCGGTTGTGGTCATGGGTCCCCTCCATACCCATGCGGAAGGCGGAACCACAGATGAACAGCAATCCTCTTACATGTATAAATATTTTTCCAATTTAGGTAACTTTGCTTACAATGCACATGGAAGTTGCGGGTATATTGCTTTGAGCATGCTTCTTTCATATTACGATAACTATTGGAATGATACTTTGGTGAGCGACAGATACGAGGTAGATGGGTTGTTTGCGGAAACCAACAATGGACTTGTAATGAATTCTCCGGGAACTACTGAAGAGAGATGGGACATTAATTATTCAAACAGTTCAGATCCGGAGCAATACTATGAGGCTCTTTTTCAGCTGGAGAAACCGTCCCTGCATGCTTTACTACTCTCCCTGGGAACAGAATATCATTACAGACCAAATTCAATTTATTCTTTTGGTCTTAATCCTGAGGAGCAACAGCAAATTTTAGAAAGTTATCTTGCTCTGAGAGCCAGTGACCCTGAGGATCCTTCTTCTGCAACGGAGTGGGAATATACTTTGGTAAATGAAGATCGTTATTTTATCGAGTATTTTAATGATTCTCAGATGAGAGAGACAGTTATTGATTATATCCAGCAGGGGGTTCCCGTAATTATTTCCATTGACTATGAAACCGACCCGTCTCTTTTGACACAGTTGACTGGAATGAATTTTTTAGGAGGAGAAACGGTTACTGGAAGAGCCAGACATTCTGCAATTGCTTACGATTATAAATACGACAGTGAAAATGATAGGGACATTATTTATATTCATACCGGTTGGCAGGGTGAGGAAAACCGTCATGTGGATTTAGATAGTCTTGGGACAGGTGTAAGCGTAAAAGTTTATTCCTATTCTGTGTTCCAGCCTATCTATGAAGATGTGCCTCATGTTCATTCCAACGGACATGAAAAGCATAATGTTGGTGGGTACTATTGCTCCTGCCAATTGTCGACACATCAGCATGTACAGAGAGGCGAAGCGTTGCTTCCTCTGCCGTCTGATTCTGCAAGACAATTGTATCATTATTATATTTGTTACTGTGAAGAACATATTCACGAGGGACATATTTACGAAAGCATAGGCTTAAATAAACGCAGATGCGTAAAGTGCAGCTATACTGTTACGATTGGCTCCTTTATCCCCGTTATCAAGAAGATCGAGCCTGAGGAGGACGAGGAAACAGAGTAAGCGTGTGGGGGATATGCCCATATACTGAAAAAGAAAGGAAGCGGCTATGAAAAAAAGTGTTTTACTCAAAAGAGGCGGGATTGCAGGATTAGTCATTATGGGCGTGTGCGTTGTGCTTGCCCTGAGTATGTTGATCAATTTAGGCGTGATTGCAAGGCGGGACAAAAACAATCCCCTGTGGGATGCCTTTCTCTTTGAAAAATCGGGGAACGGAAAGACCTACGTGCTGAGTGGGGTAGACCTTAGCTCTTTAAATGGAGAAAATCAGACGGCGATTACCCGGTATGAGCTGCCCTCACGGTATGAGGGGGCATGGGTCGCCGCCGTGGGAGGACACGCTTTTAAGGAGAACTTGGAAATTGAGGAGCTGGTAGTGCCCCGCAGCTATAAGCGGATATTGATGTTTGCTTTCTACGGCTGTGAAAACCTGGAGACGGTGGAGTTTTCCCGCTTCTCCAAGCTGAATGCCATTGGAAAAGGCGCTTTTGCACATAGTGGATTGACCTCTATTACGATACCTAAGGGAGTAGAGGTCATGGGGAAATGGGTATTTACAAACTGTGAAAATCTGACAGACATTTACTGTGAGGCAGAGAGCATGCCCGAGGGCTGGGACTCTGGCTGGCTGGGCAACTGTAACGCCACAGTCCATTGGGGCGCATAAGCAGATAAAAGAAGGCTGTTGCAGATGCAACAGCCTTTTTCTTATTTCATGGTTTCCTGCTTTACCTTGTGGTCGATGACGTGGCGGCTTGCCAGCTCACGGCGTACCTGGGAGAGGGGGATCCCCAGCTGTGCCATCAGCACCAGCACGTGGTAGGTCAGGTCAGCGATCTCGTACACGGTCTCCTCGGTGGAGTTCTTGGCACCGATAATAACCTCGGTGGTTTCCTCACCCACCTTCTTCAGGATCTTATCCAGACCCTTCTGGAAGAGATAGGTGGTGTAGGAGCCCTCGGGCAGGTCCCGCTTTCTCTGCATAAGCAGGGCGTACAGGTCGTCCATAGAGAAGGGCAGAAGGGTACCGTCGGTATAGAGGGGAGCAGTGAAGCAGCTGTCAGTGCCTGTGTGGCAGGCGGGGCCGTCCTTGACTACCTGTACCACCAGGGCGTCTCTGTCGCAGTCAGCGGTGATGTTTACCACGTGCTGATAGTTACCGCTGGTCTCCCCCTTCAGCCACAGCTCCCGTCTGCTACGGCTATAAAAGCAGGTCAGCCGCTTCTCCAGGGTAATTTCCAGGCTCTGGCGGTTCATATACGCCACGGTCAAAACCTTGCCCGTGTCAAATTCCTGCACTACGGCGGGGATCAGTCCCTGCTCGTCAAACTTCAAATCTTCAATGGTAATCATACTGCACCTCGTACACAAATATTGTTTTCTTTCAGTAATCGCTTTAGATCTGCGATATTCACCTGACCAAAGTGGAAGATAGAGGCCGCCAGACCTGCATCCACCTTGGGGCAGGCTTCAAACAGGGTGACAAAATCCTGTTCACACCCCGCACCGCCGCTGGCGATAATGGGGATGGACAGCTTTTCACCTATGGCGGTG
>JAZORW010000227.1:0-3070 GCA_045656805.1 Eubacteriales bacterium
TCCGACTTGATTTTCTCCTCCGCCTCTGCCGTGGGACAGGCAGAGCATGCGGGACCCCTGGGGGATAGCTTCGACTTTTTTGACCCCTCAGACCGCTATGGGCAGAAGACCTGGGAAATGGCAGAGAGTGAACTGTCCCACGCCGTGCTGTCGCTGGCACTGGGCAAGGCGGGGCTGTCCCACACCGCCCTGTCCTTCCTCTTCTCGGGGGACCTGCAAAACCAGTGCGTGGCATCCTCTATGGCCCACGTGGAAACGGAAATTCCCTTCTTCGGCATTTACGGTGCCTGCTCCACCTGCACCGAGGGGCTGGTGCTTGCCTCCCTGCTACTGCGGGGGGAGGGAGATACCCTGGGGGCGGTGGTCACCACCTCCCATAACAGTGCGGCAGAAAGACAGTTCCGCTCCCCCATCGAATACGGTGGGCAACGCTCCCCCACCGCCCAGTGGACGGCAACAGCCGGGGGTGCCTTCCTTGTAAGACGGGGCTCCTCACGCCCCCATATTGTCAGGGCGATGCCCGGTACTGTAGTGGATGGCGGTGTTTCAGACGCCTCTAACATGGGGGCGGCTATGGCGCCTGCCGCCGCCCATTCCATTACCTCTTATCTATCTCTGACCCACACCTCTCCCTCTGACTACGATGCCATTGTCACAGGAGATCTGGGGCAGGAGGGCAGCTGTCTTCTGGATATTCTCTTAAAGGAAAAGGGGATAGACCTGGGGGAAAAGCACCTGGACTGTGGGGTCATGCTCTACGACCCGCGCACCTCCGATTGCCACGCAGGGGCATCCGGCTGTGGGTGCAGTGCCGCACTGCTGTCTGCCTATTTTCTCCCACGGCTGGAGAGGGGTGAGCTGAACCGCATTCTGTTCCTATCCACCGGGGCACTGATGAGCCCCGCCAGCCTCCAGCAGGGAGGCAGCATTCTGGGGGTAGCCCCCGTTATCGAAATTCTCGGAGGAAAATCCCGTGGCAAATCTGACGTCTGACGTTCTCATTCCCCTCTTCCTTGCCGCCCTGTGCGGCGGCACCCTGTGCCTGGTGGCACAGCTGCTCATAGATCTCACCGCCCTGACCCCCGCCCGCATTCTGGTGCTGTTCGTCTCCACGGGGGTGGCGCTGGGTGCCGTTGGGCTGTACGACCGCCTGCTCCCCACCTTTGGTGCGGGGCTCTCGGTGCCCCTTCTTGGCTTTGGCGGCACCATCGCCCGGGGCGTCCGTGAGGCCGTAGAGAAGGAGGGGCTCCTGGGGGTACTCTCCGGCCCCCTCACCGCCGCCTCCGCAGGCACCACGGCGGCACTCACCTTTGGGTATCTCTCCGCTTTGGTCTTCCGTGGCAAGCCAAAGATACAATAGTGCTTCGTATTTCGGCATAAGCGCAAATAAAAAAGGAACTACACCCAGTTTGGTGTTGTTCCTTTTTCTTTTCCTGTCCAGATTTTGAGAAATTTGAGGTTGAAAAACTTCCGTTTTTCTTCCGTTGTATTTGATTTTTTATTTGCTATTGCCCCTCTCTTCCTCTCGACGTACCTTTGTACGCCTTCGGGACGAGATGGGCAATTTCTGCTCGAAATCCGCGCGCCCTCCTTCCCTTGTTTGGGGCGGTTCCTTTTTTTATTTATGTTTATGCCGAATTTTACCGTTCAATAGTAGAAGGGTTGGGTTATGACGTCAACAAGCAGGATGAAGATAATCCCCAATCCCATCACTGTCCCCACGATGCCGCAGACCAGACCCGCAATGGCCATGCCCTGCATTTTCCCGTTTTCATTTTTGGGGGCAACCAGAGCGAATACCACCGCCAGGATGCCGGGAATGATATTAAAGCAGGCCAGGGAATAGCAGAGCACAATGGACAGTATGCCCATGACCATACTGGTGATCGCCATGCCGCGGGCGGGCTTTTTCGGTGTGCCGGGAGGGGGCACAGGGGCACCAAAGTATTCGGGGCCGTAGTAACCGCCCTGTGGGGTCATATTGGAAAATGGGTCATATCCGCCGGATGCGGGAGATTGACCGCCAAAATAGCCGCTCTGAGGCGGCGTCTGACCGCCGAAGCCGCCACCCTGGGGAGGGGTCTGATCGCCGTTACCGCCACCTTGAGGTGGGGTCTGCTCACTAAAATATCCTCCTGCGGAGGTTCTGTCTGCAAAGGGATCCACCGTCGGGGGTGGGGTCTGCTCTTTCTCTACTTTCTTAAAAGGGTCAAAATATTCCTTGCTCATACGGGGCTCCTTTCGGTCTTCCTATGCCCATTATATTGCAAAAGAGGAGAAAATACAAGGGGCGACAAAAAAAGAAAGGGCACGGAGATCTCCGTGCCCGTCTTTTTAATTTTTAATAGGTATAGTAGTAATTCGTATCTACCTCGATATACCCGGTCATAATGCCCACGACGAGGAACACAAAGTACACCACGGAAAGAACCAGACCCACAATGCTACAGATCAGACCCACGCGAGAAAAGCTGTGTCGTTCGCCCTGCTCATTTTTGGGTGTGATCAAGGCGAAGATAATGCCCAGAGGTCCAAACACATAGGACAAAAGCCCGCTGCAGCACAGAATGGAAAGGATGCCCATGACAAGGCTGGCAATTGCCATGCCGGGGGTGGGCTGCTTCTGGGGTGCGGGGGGCTGGAAATAGTAGCCACCCTGCTGGGGTGCGGGAGTCTGCTGGGGGGCAGTGTTTCCCTCAGGTGCGAAGTAGGTATTGCCGGAGGTGTTTGCCTGGGGTTCCTCCTGCTTAAAAGGGTCAAAATTCTGATTGTTCATGGTGTCTCCTTTATACGTATGTGAATTTTTTATATTGTAGCAAGTGAAAAGCTGATAACGATGTATAAAACGCATCCCAGTGCTACCATCACACCCAGTACGGTGCCGATAATTCCCGTAATCAGTCCCACACGCGCCATATCGTACATCTTACCGTCTTCCCTCTTGGGGCTAAGGCACGCCAGCACGATGGCGGCGATACCGCCAATTAAAAGCACGCAGTTCACGAGAGAAAACAGGCCCACGATCATACTGATCAGTGCCATGGTGGGGGTAGGTGGCTTTGTGGCGGGG
>JAZORW010000228.1:0-22658 GCA_045656805.1 Eubacteriales bacterium
TAACCGTTGCCGTCCATTGCCAGGGCGGAGCCGTGGAACAGGAAGGTGTCATAGTCCAGTGCCTTATGGCACAGCTTTCGGTAGATGGCAAGCGACTCTAAATACCCACGGGGCAGATCCTGCCGCTGGGCAGCCTCACGGTCGACCTCCTCCTCGGTGACCTCCACCGTAAAGTCGGGGGTGGCACCACGGGGTGCCTCATACTTCCCACAGCGAAGGAGGGTAAATTCATATTTGGGGCGGATATCCACCACCATAGAAGCAAGGGATAAAACCATACGTCCTCCTGGGCATATTGATACCTTATCATACCACAAAAAATCCAAAGAGTAAACCCCCCTTGAAAAAAGCCCTCGCCTACAAACACCTTGACAATCCGCCCCCCGATATGATATAATCATCCGGCACCCGAGGGAGGAGAAAATTTCCCTATCCCGCGGGGCAACGACGAGAGGTGGCACCGCCACTTAATCAATTTGCGTTTTCACCTATCCGGGTGTGGCACAGCTTGGTAGTGCGCTTGGTTCGGGACCAAGAGGCCGCTGGTTCAAATCCAGTCACTCGGACCATAAAAAGAGAGCAGCCCTTGCGGTTGCTCTCTTTTTATGTTTTTTAGGGACTGGATTGCGAGAACCTGTTCTCGCTAAATCGGAAGAAATGCATAGCATTTACTTCCGCAGTAAGCCACATATATGTGGCGTCTGCCGGTCACATTCGGACCAAAAAACACCCCAGGCCCTTGCGGTTGCTCTCTTTTTATGTTTTTTAGGGACTGGATTGCGAGAATTTGTTCTCGCTAAATCGGAAGAAATGCACAGCATTTTCTTCCGCAGTAAGCCACACCGTGGCGTCTGCCGGTCGCTTTCGACCATACTCCATTTTGGTGTTATTGTTTTCAATTACTTAGCACACTCAAATACTCATCCAGTCTTTCGTCCACGTATTCTGCAATCAGATCTATCATTGCACCGGGGTTGCCGTCGCGGTAGAAGGCGTCGAAGGCATCGTAGTAGCGCTTGCGGTCTGTGAATTTTACGTTGATGGGCGGGAAGCCGCCTCGGATCAGCTCCAGATTAAGAATCAAACGTCCCGTTCTGCCGTTGCCGTCTACAAAGGGGTGAATGCCTTCAAATTCAAGATGGAAGCGAGCAATGCGCTCAACCGTAGTCATTTGCGCTTTGCGCTCTTCGTTTTTGGCGAGCAATTCGTTCATTTTAGGCTCAATTAAATAGGGTTGGACGGGCTCGGTATATGCCCCCATAATACGAACGGGGATGCGGCGGTACTGTCCCTTATCCTCGGGGCGATTCATTAAAACAAGGGCGTGAATATTTTTGATCACGTATTCCGAAAGCGCCGCTTCGTTCTTGGCTATTTCTTGCACGTAGAGGAACGCGTCACGGTGTCCCACCGCTTCAAGATGGTCCTTCAGCGGCTTTTGGTCAACCGTCATGCCCTCCAGTGCCAATGCGGTTTCCTTAAGGGTGAGAGTGTTTCCCTCGATGGCGTTGGAGTTATATGTGAAGTCCACCATAAATTCCTGGGCAAGTCTATCTACTTCGCCTGGGGTCAAAGGGCGCCTTTCAGAAAGAAGCGCACGCTTTCTCTCAACATCCACTAAAATCCCCGAGCGCCCTTTTCGTCCGTCCATAGGCTTGGTGGCGGTGGCGGGTATCATATACAGATTCCCTTTGCGGATGACACCTTCAATCTTGCCCTCTGTGCATAGAACACGCACACGGCGCGGGGAAATTCCCCATTTTTCCGCCGCCTTAGATACCTTAATATATTCCATTCAGATTTCCTCCCGGGTTGGATCTATGTTTACAGGAAATATTATCTCACATTTTGGGAACAATATCAATAGTTTTTAGAAAGATTTTCGAAACTATTGTTCCCATTTTTTGTTTTAAAGGAACAACCGAGAGAAAAACAGGTCTGCTGCTTTGCGTATTGCCTTTCAAACAACGACCCAACAAAAAAGACCGCCGAGGGCGGTCTTTTGTTTTTCTTTTGAAACGAAGAGTGTGCCGCCCGCCCCGTCACACCAGGGCCATGGTGGCGGTGAGGATCAGGAGGAAGGCGAAGTTGAAGGCGGAGAAGAGGGCGATGTAGGCGGGGGCCTTGCCGGGGTTGTGCTTTACGTATTCACGGAAGGTGATGAGGCTGGCAAGGGAGGCGATGAGGGTGCCTACGCCGCCGATGTTGACGCCCAGGAGCAGGTCGCGGTAGTTTTGGGTAAACTGGGAGAGCAGGATGGCGGAGGGGACGTTACTGATGCACTGGCAGGAGAGGACGCTGACCAAGAGGGTGCTTCTAGAGAGCAGACCCGAGAACAGATTCCGCACTGCCCCGATGCGCGCCATATTGCCAGAGAAAACAAAGAAGAAAACGAAGGTGAACAGCAGGGGATAGTCCACCGTTTTCAGGGCTCGCCTGTCAAGGAACAGCAGTGCCAGGGGGATCAGGATCAGCCCCACCAGGAAGGGAATGAGGCGGAATACGATGACGATAGACAGGGCGAAGAGCAAAAGGTAAATGACCGTCCTTGCGGGGTTCAGGGTGATCTTTTCGTCCCCCACCTCCAGGGGCTCGGGTTTTACGAACAGCACACAGCACAGCGTGATGAGCAAAACCGACATGCCAAAGGGCAGTGCCATAATGGACATAAACTCCCCTGTGGGGATGTTAAATTTAGTATACAGATACAGGTTCTGGGGATTGCCAAAGGGGGTGAGCATGCCCCCCAGGTTGGCGGCGATATTCTGCATAATGAAGGTGAATGCCATATACTTTTCCTTCCCCGTGGTGGACAGCACCAGGTATCCCAGGGGCAGGAAGGTGAGCAGTGCCATATCGTTGGCAATCAGCATGGAGCCAAGGAAGGTGATGTAGGTCAGCGCCAGCACGCTCATGCGGGCGTTCTTAAACAGCCTGACCACCTTATGCGCCAGCATATAAAAGAAATGAATGTTTTTCAGCGCACAGACCACCGCCAGGGTGCAAAACAGGCAGGTCAGGGTCTTGTAGTCAAAATAGTCAAGGTACCGGGCGTCCACAGGTACCCACAGCACGGTGACAGCCGCCGCCAGAAGGGCAATGAGCATGACGGCGTTCTTTTTGGCAAAGGCCAGGGATCTTTTCTGAAAGTCTTTCAAACACATAGCTCAAAAATGCAAAACAGGCCACGGGGACCTGCCTTGCGGAGTTTCTTTTTTAGTTTGCATCCTCGGCATACATGCGGGCGATGCGGGATGCACGCTTAAACGCCTCGGCATAATAATTTTCAAAGCCCATTTCCCGATAGACGTCGTTTTCGTGTCTGCCGGGCTTGGAGAGGAGGTTTAATTCAAAATTTAAGTATTCCGGGCGGGGGCATTTTTTCAGCCGCCGTGCGTTCAGCTGCCAGTCGGCAATGCCGTCGAAGGGCAGGAGGTGCAGGTCGTCTGTCCAGTGGATCTTTCCCTGGGGATTACTGACCCCCAGATTATCGTTCAGGTGGGTCATATACAGCCGATCTCCCCACAGGGCCAGGAGGTCTTGGTTTCCGTTATAGCACATCTGGTGGCCGCTGTCCCAGCAGAAGCCCACGGTGTCGTCCCCTGCAAAATGGGTCATCAGGGCGGAGAGGAATTCCAGCCCCTCCGTATTTTCCAGAGCCAGGCGAACCCCCAGCTCTTTAGCCCTATGGGCTAAAACGGTGAAATTATCAATGCCTGCCTGCCCCGGGGTGCGGGTGTAGTCAAAGCCGATCCAGGCGTGGCACACCAGGGTGGGAATGCCCTCTCTCCCACAGTCGGAGAGGGACAGGAGCAGCTCCTCCAATGCGGGGCGGGATACCTCGGGATCTTCATCCCACAGTGCCGCCACCTTCCCAAAGGGGGCGTGGAGAGATTGCACCGCCAGCCCAAGAGAGCGGGCGGTGGATACAATTTCCCCAAGGTTTATCCCGGGCTCCCAAACGGGGCTGACGGCAGAAAAGCCTGCCCCGGCAATCAGGGGCAGAAGCTCAGGCGTGGGGACAGAGTAGTGGTTGCCCACGCTGATGCCGATCTTTTGCTCTTGCATGTTCTCCTCCTTACACTCTCTTCCAGGTCTTGGGGGTGAAGAGGATCAGCACGGGGAGGATCTCCAGTCGTCCCATGAGCATGGTCAGGGACAGAATGATCTTGGAGAAGGCGCTATATCCTGCGTAGCTGGCGTAGGGACCCATTGCCTCGAAGGCGGGGCCGACGTTGGAGATACAGGCAAGGGAGGCGGAGAAATTGGAGAAGAAGCCGTGGGGGACGGTATACTCGCCCCCGTCGGCAATCATGGGCACCTCCTGCCCGTTAATGGGATCCAGGGACAGGAGCAGCACCGTGCCGAAGAGAATGAAGAAATACATGGTGATAAAGGCGAAGACGTCGCCGATGGTCTTCTCCTCCAGGGGCTTCCCCTCCAGCTTTGCCTTAGGCACGTAGTGGGGGTTGATCAGACGGCGGACGTTGATGTACGCCCCCTTAATGGCGATGAGGATACGGGACAGCTTCATACCACCGGAGGTGGAGCCTGCCATAGAGCCGCAGAACATCACTATGATCAGCATGGAGATTGCCGCCATGGGCCACAGGTTATAGTCGGTGGTGGCAAATCCCGCCGTGGTGATAAGAGATACCACCTGGAACAGGGAATGGCGGAAGATCTCCTCCCCGGAATAGTCCTGGGGGAAGTTCTCAAAGCGAGCCGCCAGGCTCAGCGCCACCAGACCCACGCCTACGGCGATGATCATGAGATAGCTTCTCAGCTCACGGCTCTTCAGTGCCTGGCCCACCTTGCCGATCAGCAACAGGTAATACAGGGCGAAGTTACAGCCGAAGAGAATGAGGAAGGCGGATGCCACGTATTGGGCGTAGGGGGTGAAATACTGCATACTGCCGGGCACAGAGCCAAAGCCACCCGTGCCCGCACAGCCAAAGGCAGTGAGAGCGGCGTGGAATACCTTATCGTCGCCGTAGGCGGCGGCAGCCTCTGCCCCGATCGCCTCTGCCAGGGCAGATACGTCAAGGAGGGGACCGCAGCACAGGAAAATGAATTCCAGGGCGGTCATGCTAAGATAGATCAGGTACAGGATACGGGTGGTGACCTTCATTTTAGACACCAGCTTACCCACCTGGGGGCCGGGGCTCTCGGCACGGAGCAGGTGCATGGAGGAGCCGTCGTCGCTCTCGGGAATGAAGATCAAGACGAAGGCTAGGACACCCATGCCCCCGATCCAGTGGGAAAAGCTACGCCAGAAGAGGGTGGAATGGGAAAGGACGGCAACGTCCTCTACCAGGCTTGCCCCTGTGGTGGTGAGCCCGGACATAATTTCAAAAAATGCGTCGATATAGTTGGGGATTTCCCCGTTGATGACAAAGGGCAGAGCGCCGAAGAGCGCCATCACCACCCACACCAGGGCAGTGAGGGCAAAGCCCTCTCTTTGATACAGGCGATTTCGCTTCGGCCTCGGCAGCTGGAGCAGAAGCCCCAGACCCGCCAGAAGACCCATGGGGATAAAGAAGGCGAGGAAATTTCGCCATCCCTCTCGGTAGACAAGGGAGATGAGCAGGGGGGCTGCCATCAGAATGCTCTCCAGCAGCATGATCTTGCCCAGGATATTGCCCAGTTTCTTTAGATTCATGATGCCACCTTAGTCAAAAATATCGGATAGATCGTCAAAGCTGGTGTGAGAGGTAACCACGATCACGTTGTCCCCCAGGCGGACGCAGTCGTTACCGCCGGGGATAATGACCTGGTTGTCACGGAGGATGCAGGCGATCAGGCATCCCTCCTTGATCTTCAGCTCCTTCAGGGGGATATCGTAGAAGGGGGACGTCTGCTTCGCAGCGAATTCCAGCGCCTCTACCTGTCCGTTTACCAGACGGTATAGGGTCAGCACGTTACTGCCCTGGGTATTGGCGATGGCACGGATATGGCTGATAATTCTGTTTGCCACGATGGTCTTGGGAGATACGATGTTGTTGATCCCCAATTCGTCCAGCATGCCCCACAGGTCGTCGCCCTTGATCTGGGTGATGGATTTCTTCACCCCCACCTTGTTGGCAAACATGGAGACCACCATGTTTTCCTCGTCAACGTCGGTGAGAGCCACGAAGGCGTCCATTGCTTCAATGCCCTCTTCCTCCAAGAGATCATGGTGGGTGCCGTTGCCGTGGATGACGGTGACGCCGGGCAGTGCCTCTGCCAGCTCTTCTGCCATCTCTTTATGCTTTTCCAGCAGCTTAATGCGGTATTTCTTCTGGGACAGGGCATCTGCCAGATAATAACCGATCTTGCTACCGCCTACGATCATAATGTTCTTAAGAGGAGAGCGGAACAGCTTTACCTCCACCAAGAAATCACGCAGGGTCTTGGCATCCGAGGTCAGGTAGATCTTATCCCCCTCACAGATGGTGAAGTTACCTGTGGGGATGGTGACCTCTTGCCCTCTGACTACGGCACAGATCAGCACCTTGTTTTTCAGGCTCTTACCTAAAGAGATCAGGGTCTCGCCCACCAGGGCACATCCCGCCTGGGCGATCACCTCTACCAGCAGCACTCTTCCCTTGGCAAAATGCTCTACCTGCATAAGGGAGGGTAGGTTGATCAGGTTAAAGATCTCGGCGGCGGTATCCTCCTCGGGATTGACGATCATGGAGATGCCCAGCTCGTCCTTCATATCCAGGATCTGCCGTCTGTACTCAGGGTTTCTCACACGGGCGATGGTGTTTTTCACACCAATTCGCTTTGCTACCAGGCAGGCGAAGACGTTTAGCTCGTCGCTGTTTGTCAGGACGATTGCCATATCGGCATCCTGCACGCCCGCCTCCCGCTGGATATCCAGGCAGGCACCGTTGCCCACCACGCCCAGGGCGTCGTAGCGTTCAATGAGGCTCTCAATTTTGTCCTTGTTTTCGTCAATGATGGTGATGGTATGACCCTCGTCGGAAAGACTCTTCAGAATAGTCTCGCCGATGGTGCCCAGGCCGATAATGACGATTTTCATGGGTTTTTCTCCTTTTTGAAAGGCGTGAAATAGGGGCGGCTAAGGGCGGGTGACGGGGGTGCCATACGCGCTCGCGCCCGGGACAACTATGACCATATAATAGCATATTATAGACGAAGATGCAAGAAAAAAAGAACTTTTGCCCCCAGAGGGGCAAAGAAATACTGGCTTTTTGTGCGGCAGTGTGGTATACTGAGGTTAGAAAAGCTGTGGAGGAAAATACCGTGAAAATTACACAAGATATTTTGTACGTAGGGGTGAAGGACACCCGAGGGGAGCTGTTCGAGGGGCAGTATCACGTGCCCCAGGGCATCACCTATAATTCCTACGTGATCCTGGACGAAAGGGTGGCGGTGGTGGATACCGTAGACGCTGCCTTTGCCCATGAGTGGCTGGATAATCTCCAGGCTGCCCTGGGTGGCAGGATCCCCGACTATCTCATTGTACAGCATATGGAGCCTGACCATTCTGCCAACGTCGTCAGCTTCCTGCGTGCCTATCCCACCGCCACCGTGGTTTCCTCTGCTAAGGCCTTTGCCATGATGAGCAACTTCTTCGGTGCGGACTTTGCACCCAAAAAAGAGGTGGTGGGAGAGGGCAGCACCCTGTGTCTGGGGGCTCATACCCTGACCTTCGTTACTGCACCTATGGTGCACTGGCCTGAGGTGATCGTCACCTATGATAGCCATGATAAGGTGCTGTTTTCTGCCGATGGCTTCGGTAGATTTGGTGCCAATTTCGATACCCCCTGGGCAGACGAAGCCAGACGGTATTATATCGGCATCGTAGGCAAATACGGTGCCCAGGTGCAGGCACTGCTGAAAAAGGCGGCGGGGCTGGATATTCAGACCATTTGCCCCCTGCACGGCCCCGTGCTGACAGAAAACCTGGGATACTATTTGGGTCTGTACGATACCTGGTCCTCCTACAGCCCCGAGGAGGAGGGCATCGTGATCGCCTATACCTCGGTGTACGGCAATACCAAGCGGGCAGTGCAGATCCTGTCCCAGAAATTACAGTCCCAGGGCTGTCCTGCCGTAAAGGTATACGACCTGGCGAGATGCGATATGGCACAGGCGGTGGCAGATGCCTTCAGGTACAGTAAGCTGGTGCTGGCCACCACCACCTATAATGCAGAGATCTTCCCCTTTATGCGGGATTTCCTGCATCACCTGAGTGAGCGCGGCTTTAAAAATCGCACCGTGGCGCTTATTGAAAACGGTAGCTGGGCACCCATGGCGGCTAAGGTGATGCGTGGGCATCTGGAGGGTTGCGCCGGTATCACCTACACCGATACCACGGTGAAGATCCTCTCTGCCCTCAGTCCCGAGAGCATGGCACAGCTGGAGGCACTGGCAACAGAGCTGAGCCAGGAATATAGGGCAAGACAGCAGGTGGCGGGCAACGGCAGCGACCCCAAGGCACTGACCAATCTGGGCTATGGGCTGTACGTGGTGACCACCAACGACGGCAAGAAGGATAACGGCCTGATCGTCAACACGGTGACCCAGGTCACCGACACCCCCAACCGAGTGGCAGTGACGGTGCATAAGGAAAATTATTCCCATCACGTGATCTTGCAGACGGGGCTGCTGAACATCAATTGCCTCACCGAGGAGGCACCCTTCCGCGTCTTTGAGACCTTCGGCTTCCAGAGTGGGCGAAGCGTAGATAAGTTTAAAGATTGTGAGCCGCTGCGCTCCCACAACGGGCTGGTGGTGCTGCCCAGATATATCAACTCCTACCTGTCCCTCAGGGTAGAGTCCTACGTGGATCTGGATACCCACGGTATGTTTATCTGTACGGTGACAGAGGCGGGGGTGGTATCTGATAAGCCCACCATGACCTACGCCTACTATCACGAAAACGTGAAACCCAAGCCCCAGACCGAGGGCAAGCAGGGCTACGTGTGCAAGATATGCGGGTACGTCTATGAGGGCGAGGTATTGCCCGAGGACTTCGTGTGCCCCTTGTGTAAGCACGGCGCCGCGGATTTTGAACCTATTGAAAGCTAAATACACTTTGAAAAGGAGAAAAAGAGTATGTGTGAAAACAGATTTTATCTTTGCCAGCATTGTGGCAACCTGGTGGGGATGATATGCGACGGTGGTGTGCCCCTGGTTTGTTGCGGTGAGAAAATGACCGCCCTGGAGCCCGGCACCGTGGACGCCAGCCGTGAAAAGCACGTGCCCGTGGTGACCCGAGAGGGAGATACCGTAAAGGTGACCATCGGCGAGGTAGAGCATCCTATGACCGAGGCTCACAGCATCCTGTGGGTGTATTTGCAGACCGACCGTGGCGGGCAGAGAAAATGCCTGAAGGTAGGGGAGGCACCTGAGGTGAGCTTCGCCCTGTGCGGGGAGGAGCCGGTGGCGGTGTACGCCTATTGCAATCTGCATGGGCTATGGATGACCTCTCTCTAAGCCGGGACGGTAGATTTCGGCAGAACTGAAAACAAAAAATGGAGAGTGGCACCGCCTTTGGTGTCACTCTTTTCTTTGTCTTAATTGTTTTGCGGGAAACTCGAGGTTGAAAAGCCCACGGCTTTTCTTCCGTTAAAATGAATTTTTTGTTTTCTATCCCCGTTCTCTTCCTCTCGACGTACGTTTGTACGCCTTCGGGGCGAGAACGGGGATTTCTGCTCAAAATCTCCTCGCCCCGGGACGGGCGTTCTAGCTCTACAAAGGCAAAAGACTGCAACGAGGAGAGATAGATACATCGAATTGGGGGCACACTGGTTTTAGATGGTGCCGGACGGTGCAAACAGGGCTTCGGTTTGGTGCCAGAGGTGGTTTAGGGTGGCGGCCTCTGCCGTGGGCAGGAGGCGGACGATGGCGGAGACGGGGGTGACGAATGCCACGGTGGCGTAGTGGGGGTCCCCTGACTGGGTGGACGGCAGGGCGGTGGCGGACAGGGTGCCGTCACAGACGGTTTCGGGGGTGGTGGCGCCGTAGCCTACGGTGCCCAGAAAGGGCATTTTTGCCGTCAGGCGTCCCCCCTCCCACGTCAGGCGGACGATCCGTCCAACCCGGAAGGGTCGCATACCCATCAGGTGTCCCTGACCCACGATGGTGAAAAAGCTGTCGGTGTCTTGCATGTATATCCCTCCTTTCTTGCTTTCATTGTAGCAGGGAAAAGGTCCAATAAAACGGACATCCAAAAAGGCATAGGCGGGGGCGGCGGGGCATAAGATAGGATAGAGACATGAGGAGGGTGGGAGAATGCCATACTGTAACGGCTGCGGTCGCTATATTTCAGACGGGGTGCTATGCACCTATTGCTCTGTCAAGGAGGAGCCCAGTAAAATAGAGGTGGTTTCGGAAGAGCCAAAAGAAGAGGAATTGGTCGGGGAGGTGTGTGTCCCACCCCCGGAGGAGGAGCAGGCAGCGGTAGCCCAGGAGGAGGCGGACGTGGAGGTCTGCGTGCCCCGTCTTAGAGGACGCAGGCTGGCAAGAAGATGGCGGGGCGTGTGTAAAAGGCAGCTGGTGCGGGCGAAGAAATGCCTGGACACCCCAGACTCTACCCACCTGTACGGTGGGGAGGATATTCGCCACCACCGTGGCATGGCGGTGCTGTGCTATCTGTGGGTTTTGTGGGCGGTGCCATACCTTAGGGGAGGGAAGTCCCCCTTTGTAAAATACCATCTCGAGCAGGGGCTGACCCTATTGCTGCTGGACTGTCTGGGCGCCACGTTCCTGGGTGTGGCATGGGTACTGGGTAGCATGCTGGCTCCCGCCGCCCCCGCTCTGGCGGCGGTGGGAGAGGTGACCCTCTTGGTTTCCCTGCTGCTCAAAATATTCGGCTGTATCTCCTGCCTTGGCGGCAAGGCAAAGGAGCTGCCCCTCCTGGGCGGCATCCATAAAGGGTAAATTAAAAAGAAAAGGGAGCACGCCTAAAACGGCGGTCTCCCTTTTTGCGGTTATGCCGAAATTGCGTCCAAGGGCGAGGAATTTCCGAGCAGAAATTTACGATCGCGACCAAAGGCGTACAAAGGTACGTCGCAGGAAAGCGAGCGTGGATAGTAAACAAAAAATTAGAACAACAAAATGGAAGAAAAACGCAGTTTTTCAACCTTGCTTCAATGTGATAAAACAAAAAAAGAGGGAAGGCTTTGCGCAACATCCCTCTCCATTTTTTGTTTACGGTTATGCCGAAATTTACTCGCCCATCCTTAGAAGAACAGGTACAGCTTTGAATCCCTGCCCTGGTAGGGGAGAGCGGGAATGTTTTCCTCTCTCCATTTGGGCTGGCCCAGATAAGAGTCGATCCACAGGGTGAAATAGTGGTTTGCGGCGATGCGGGTCAGGTTGGTGAAGAAGCTCTGGTTTGCCTCCACCTCATAGGCGGGGGTGTCGGGCAGGGGAGAGCGGTAGAGGAAGTAGGTGCCTGCCTGGTAGAAGCCCTCGAGGGTGACGCCCTCGTCCAGATTGTAGTCGTTTTGGGTGACGGTGATCTCGACGGTTTCGCCGATTTCCAGACCCAGGGCTGCTTCTGTCAGGGGAGGCAACAGGGCGGACAGCTCCTCTGTAAAGGAGGCGTCGGGGCACAGGTAGTAGCCACCTGCATAGGTGGTTTGGGCTCCGGGGTTATCGTTATAAAAGCTGTCGGTGACCCAGTTGTCAAAGTCACTCTCGGTAATGCCCCCCTGGATGGAGAGGCGTATGGCACCCAGAATATCCTCACGGTTTTCGTGCTGGTCGGAGATGAAGATCATCTTTACACGCACGTAGTTTTGGGTGTAGTATGCCAGCTGCTGTGCCTGGTCTGCGGTGGCGTAGGTGGAGAGCAGTGCTGCCTTTACCTCATGCACCAGTGCCTTCTCTGCCGCCTCGTAGGTGAAGCCGTAGGGGGCTGCCAGGCTGTTATAGGTTTCCACGGAGGAGCCGAAGACGGCGGTGTTTAGCCGTGCTACCAGCACGCTCTGCATATTGGCACGGTAGCTCTCGTCCACCGTATAGCCCTGGGCGTCAAAGAGGTGGGAGGCGATCATCAGCCTCTCGATATACATACGGGTGGTGTTTTCGCAGTCCTGACCCCAGGTCAGCCCTGTTTCGGGGTCCTTTACAGAGCTCCAGAACGCCTCGGTATCCACGGCACCCTCTGCGGCGTGGGCGGTCAGGTATTCATAGCGGAAGCGTGCCTGCCAATAGGCGTACAGCTCGTCATCCACTCTGACAGAGTGGAAGGATACCACACGGTGGCGGGAGGCGTGTATCCACAGGCAGGAGCCTACCACCAGGGAGGATACCACCATCAGGCACAGCAGGGCGAGGAAAAAGATCCGCCGACGTCTAACGCCTGTGGACTTGTTTCCCTTGCCGGGTTCAGTGGGCTTCTTCTTGGGCATTTGCTTGCTCCTCTCGAATGGTGTTGAGTGCCTCCTCGTATGCCAGCAGCAGGGAGGCCGCACGGGCAGCCACGTCCTCTCCCGATGCAAGACGGCAGGCGGGCTTGGGTGTGTTGGGACCGGGGGGCAATACCCCGGGGGCGGTACGCATCAGCTCTGCCCACAGGGTGAGATCCCGCTCCTCGGGGGAGAGGACCAGCAGATTTCCCTGACGGGTCACCGAGGAGATGCGGCACCGCTGTGCGGTGGCACGGGTCAGTGCGATCCACAGAAGGCGTAGGGTGGGCTTCGGCGGTGTGCCAAAGCGGTCACACAGCTCGTCCAGCACGTCCTCTCTATCCTCGGGGGTGGAAATGTGGGAGATCTTCTTGTATACCTCCATCCGCAGATGGGGGGTGGAAATATAGCTCTGGGGCAGGTGGGCGTCTACGCCGATTGCCACGGTGGACTCGAAGGGAGCCTCTCTTGGGGTGCCTTTTTCTTCCAGGACTGCGTCCTCCAGCAGCTTAATGTACAGGTCATAGCCCACACTCTCCATGTGACCGTGCTGGGAGGCACCCAAAAGGTCTCCAGCTCCTCGGATCTCCATATCCCGCAGGGCGATGCGGAAGCCTGCGCCGAACTCGGCGTATTCTGAGATGGCGGTGAGGCGCTTTTGAGAAATATCGCTGAGCGCCTTGCCCGGGCGATAGGTAAAGTAGGCGTATGCCTGACGGTGCGAGCGCCCCACCCTGCCACGCAGCTGGTGCAGCTGGGAAAGCCCCAGACGGTCGGCGTCCTCCACGATCAGGGTATTGGCACCGGGGAGATCCACGCCGCTCTCCACAATGGTGGTGCAGACCAGCACGTCAATTTCCCCATTCACCAGGCTCTGCCAGATGGCAGAGATATCCTCTCGCTCCATTTGCCCGTGGGCGTAGGCGATGCGGGCAGAGGGCAGTGCCTGTTGCAGCCGTCCTGCCACCAGGTCGATATTTTCTGTGCGGTTATAGAGGTACAGCACCTGACCGAAGCGGGCCAGCTCCCGTCTGATTGCCTCCAGGATCGCCTCCTGGCTGTATTCCATGACGTAGGTCTTCACAGGGCGTCTTTCCCCGGGTGCCTCGTCTAAGAGGGACATATCCCGTATCCCCGTCATTGCCATATTCAGGGTACGGGGGATGGGGGTGGCAGACAGGCTCAGCACGTCTACGTTTTGGGCGATGGCCTTGATCTTTTCCTTCTGTGCCACGCCAAAGCGCTGCTCCTCGTCTACGATCAGCAGCCCAAGCTTGTGGAATTTCACCCCTGCACCCAATAGGGCATGGGTGCCTATTATCAGGTCAGTCTCGCCTCTTGCCAGCCGTCGCTTGGCGGCTGCCTGCTCCCTCGGCGAACGGAAGCGGGATAGCATATCCACCCGCACTGCAAAGCTACGCATGCGGGAAAGGGCGGTGTTATAGTGCTGGAGAGCCAGCACGGTGGTGGGCACCAGCAGAGCCACCTGATACCCTGCCGCAATGGCACGGAAGGCGGCACGCAGTGCCACCTCGGTCTTTCCATAGCCCACGTCCCCGCATAGAAGTCTGTCCATGGGGACGGGCGCCTCCATATCGGAATAAATATCCCCAACGGCAGTTTCCTGACATTCTGTCAGGTCGTGGTCGAAGATGGCGGCAAATTCCCCCTCCATTTCAGGCTCCGCCTGGAAGGCGATGCCCGGGGTCCTTTGCCGTTTGGCATACAGAGAGAGTAGCTCTGCCGCCATTTCCCTGGCGGCGCCCTTGGCACGGCTCTTTGCCTTTACCCAGGCGGCACCCCCCATGCGGGAGGGGGTCAGCCCTTCGGTATTACCAATGAATTTGGTAATTGCCTCCAGACGGTCGGCGGGGATAAACAGCTTATCGGTGCCGGCATATTGCACCGTGATAAAATCCTGTAGATTGCCGTCTCTGACAATGCTCTCCATGCCACGGAAAATACCGATACCGTACTTTTCGTGGACCACGAAGTCGCCCTCACGCAGCTCGGCGTAGGAGAGGATGGTCTTACCCTTGGGATAGGCAGACCGCTTTTTGCCCTGAACGAGCCGTCTGGGCCCCTGCCCCTCTCCAAGAGACAGGCACGCCAGCTTGACAGCGGGCAATTCAAAGCCTGCCTCCCCCGTGGCGATACATAGATACACCTTGCCCCCCGGCAGGGTGGAGAAATCGGGGTCTTCAGGCAGACGCACGGCGGTGAAGCTCCAGTCCTGACAGTGGCGCAATACCCCTGTCAGCTGTGCCTCCGTATCACAGAGCAGCACCACGCGGTAGTCAAGAGAAAGGAAGCTAAAGAGGTCGTCCCGCAGGGCGGCAGGAGACTCGCCGTAGGCGGGGGTGGTACGGCAGGCAAAGCCAAAGACGCCCCCCTGACAGGGGATGCTATCCCCGGAGAAGGCATCTATGTGCAGGCACGCCATGCGGGAAAGTGCCTCTTGCACCTGGGCCTGGCTTAGCTCCCATTTGGCGGCGTCCGGGGGTAACAGATGGCGGCCCGTGAGCCGTCCCTTTGCCTCCCCGCGCGCGGTGCGCCCCTTTTCCTCACACGCCCGCACCTCGTTAGTTCCCAAAATCAGGACGGGAGAGGGGGCGGGGAAATAGTCGAAGAGGGTTTCTCCCTCGGGATAAATCAGGGATAGGAAGCGGTCACACAGGGGCAGATTTCCCCCTGCCAGACGGGCAAGCCCCGCCCGTGCCTCCTCTACGCCACCGGAGTCACTGTGGGAGATGGCGTATTCCATGGCGTGACGCAGAGAGGGCAATACCTCATCACGCAGCAACACCTCCCTTGCAGGCAGGAGGGCATAGGTATCCAGGGTATCGGTGACCCGCTGGGTCAGGGGGTCAAAATATGCCAGGCGATCAATTTCGTCGCCGAAAAATTCCAGTCTTACAGGCTCCCCTCTGCCCTGTGCCCACAGATCCAGAATGCCGCCGCGGCGGGCAAACTGACCGGGCGCCTCTACCACACTGCCCCGGTGGTAGCCCATGTGGGTCAGCCGTTGGCACAGCTCTTCAGGGGAGAGAAGATCCCCGGGGGTCAGGGTTACGGACAGCTCTTTTAGTAGAGCCCTGGGCATGGTGTAGCCCATTGCCGCCCAGGGGGTGGCGACCACACCGTCGCACTTCCCAGCCAGCAGGGAGGAAAGCACAAAAAGCCGCTCACGCTCTGTGTCGTGAGAGGTAGCAATTTCATAAAACTCCAGCCGTCTTTCAGGATAGTGAAGCACCTTCATTCCCTGTCGGCAGAGACGGTCTGCCAGATTTGCCGCCTCCCCTTCGTCGGGGCAGAGCAGGAGGGCGGGGTGCCCCCTCTGGGACAGCTCTCTGACTGCCTGGGCGCAGAATGCCTCCCTTGCCCCGCCCAAGAGCCCCTGCACGGATAGGGGCAGGGGCGACTTGGCACACAGCTGCTCTCCAAGGGCGGAGAGGGCGTGGGTAAAGGTGGGATCCTGTCGAATTAGGACGGAAATACTCATATCAGGTGGAATAACGGTTCATGGCCGCGTCGACGTCGCCCCCCAGAATCAGGCGAATGGCGGCGGCGGTATTTTCCGCCACCTCCCCCTTCATGCGGGATAGCTCTTCCCCCGGCAGCTTAGACAGCACCCAGTCTGCCAGGTCGTAGGCGGGATGGGGCTTCTGCCCCACGCCCAGCTTGATGCGTACGTAGTCCTGAGGGCCCAGGCGCGCCTCAACGTTACGCAGGCCGTTGTGCCCCCCGTGGCTACCCTTCCGCCGAATGCGGATATGCCCCACAGGGAAGCTGATATCGTCACAGAGAACCACGACGTTTTCGGGGGGGATCTTATAGAAGGCGGCAGCCTCTGCCACCGCATCCCCCGACAGGTTCATAAAGGTCTGGGGCTTCATCAGCAGTGTCTTCACCCCGCCGATATCCGCCTGACAGACCAGGGCGTGGAACTTGCTCTCACGCACCTCCACCCCTGCCTGCCTTGCCAGCACGTCCAGGCATAGAAAGCCGGCGTTGTGCCGTGTTTCGGCATACTGTGCCCCGGGGTTGCCCAGACCCACCACCAGATGGGTCACAGGGCCGCTTGCCCCGGTGGGGGTAGAGCGAATTTTGTCAAATAGAGAGAAAATGTCTGTCATAAGAGGGAATCCAGCCACAGGGCAGAGTCGGCGTCACTGGGCATCTGCCAAGCCCCTCTGGGAGAGAGGCCGACGCTACCCATCTTGGGTCCGTCGGGCAGGCAGGAACGCTTAAACTGTTGGTTAAAGAAACGGCGTAAAAACACCTTCAGCCAGCCACGCACGGTGTCGGCATCGTACTGATCGGCAAAGGTGGCTACTGCCAGACGCAGGATCTTCCTCGGGGAGAAGCCGTAGCGCAGGAAGTAGTAGAGGAAGAAGTCGTGTAGCTCGTAGGGACCCACCAGATCCTCGGTCTGCTGGGCGATCTCCTCCCCGTTGGGAGGGAGCAGCTCGGGGGATACGGGGGTATCCACCACGTCCCGCAGGGTGCGTGCCAGCAGCTCGTCCCCCTGGCTCTCTGCCAGGTCGGCCTCGAAGGCAACCAGATACCGCATCAGGGTCTTGGGCAGGTCGGCGTTGACCCCGTACATGGACATGTGGTCACCGTTATAGGTAGCCCAGCCCAGAGCCAATTCAGACAGGTCTCCCGTGCCTACCACCAGGCCTCCCTCGGCGTTGGCAAGGTCCATCAGCACCTGGGTGCGCTCTCTTGCCTGCGAGTTTTCGTATACCACGTCCCGCTTCTCGGGGTCGTGGCCAATATCGGAGAAGTGCTGGCTAACGGAGGCACAAATGTTCACGGTGCGCAGGGTAACCCCCAGGCACTCTGCCATGATACGGGCGTTTTCACGGGTGCGCCCCGTGGTGCCAAAGCCGGGCATGGTGACGGCAATCACCTGCTTTCTATCCAGCCCCGCCAGGTCGGCTGCCTTTACAGCCACCAGCAGTGCCAGGGTGGAGTCCAGCCCTCCGGATAGGCCCAGCACCAGGCTCTTCGCCCTTACGTGGCTGGCTCTGCCGGCCAGAGCGTGGCTCTGCATCTGGGAGATAAGACGGCATCTCTCCTCCAGCACCCGTGGATCCTTGGGAACAAAGGGGAGCTTTTCAGGCAGGCGGGAGAGAGGGGTCTCGGAGGTCTTAAGAGAGAAGGCGTGCTTCTTGTAATAGCAGGTTTCGTAGGTGGGGTACACGTTCAGGCGGAGCCGCTCGGTGCGGACCCTCTCCAGATCCACCTCTGCTATCAGCAGCTCCTTTTGGGAGAAGGGGGGTCTTTCTGCCAAGATCTGATCCCCCTGGCAGATAAGAGCATGGGCGGAGAATACCAGGTCGGTGCCGCTCTCCCCCTTGCCACAGTTGGCGTACACGTAGGCACAGGTGCAGCGCTGTGCCTGGGAGGTGATCAGGTTGCGTCGCTTCTCCACCTTACCCACTGCCTCGGGGGAGGCAGACAGGTTTACCACCAGGGTGGCACCTGCCCCCGTGTGGCGGGAGGAGGGGGGCCAAGAGACCCAGATATCCTCGCAGATCTCGGCGCAGATGGACAGGTCGGGCATCTCCTCACAGATAAAGAGCTGCTCGGTGCCGAAGGTAACGGGGCGACCGCCCAGAGTGATGGTCTGGGTAAAGGGCAGGGGTGCGGTGAAATACCGCCCCTCGGAAAACTCACCGTAGGAGGGCAGGTTGCTCTTAGGCACTACCCCCAGAATTTCGCCGCCCCCTATGGCGACGGCACAGTTATACAGGGCGTTTTCCCACTCGATGGGGGCACCAACGAAGGAGATCATATCCAGATCCTTGGTGGCCTCTGCATAGGTCAGGATAGCGTCTACCGCCCCCTCTCGCAGGCTCTTCTGGAAAAACAGGTCTCCACAGGTATAGGCGGTCAGGGACAGCTCAGGGAATACCAGCACCTTAACGCCTGCCTGAGCCGCCTCTCTCGCACAGGCGATATGCGCCTGTACGTTTGCCTTGGGGTTCCCTACCTTAACGGTAGGGGTGACGGTACCAACACGGACAAATCCGTCGGTCATTTGCTCTCCTCGCTTTCTTCACAGAGAAGGATCAGTTCCTTGGCATAGGGTAGCTCACGAATGGCGTCACACAGGGTGTGCCACTCAGCCAGCTTATGGTGACGTCTGGCGGCGTACATATTGATGCACACCTCATAGTTCAGGGTGACGGTACGCATCTGCTGGTAGGAGGAGGGCAGCAGCTGAATGATATTGTGCCAGTGGGCGCGATCCTTGGTCTCGATAAATTTTAACCGCTCGCTCTCCAGATATGCAATCAGGCTGTCCAGCTGTGCCAGAGCGTCCTCGGTCATACGGTCACAGCTAAAGTCCTCACGGGTAAAGGGCTTGGTGTGGATCTTATGCATGGTGCTGCAGGAATTGGCAACGGTACCTACCTTGTAGGTATCGAACTCCTTCCACCAGTACAGGGGGCCGGTGATGTCCATAGACACCATGACCTGGCGGAGATACTTTCTGTGGTCAGAGCCGGCGCGCGCCAGCTTCTGTGCCAGAGCCATATCGTTTTCACCCAGGATATAGTTTCCATTTTCGTCGTAGTAGCTGTCGGTGCGATCCCAGCTGTTCATGGGGTTGCGGGCACCGCGCAGTGCGTTCTCAAAATTCATGACAGAAATGCGTTCTACGGTCAACATGTTTTGGGTCTCCTTGCAAAGTGAATTTCTTTAAGACCCATTTTACCATAGAAACGCCTTGTATGTCAATACGTGTGCGCGTGTAGGCAAGCCTGTGCGTAAAGGGTAGAGAAAAAGCAAAAGAGCCGTGCTATTCAGCACGGCTCTCGGTTTGAATTTTTTGTTTTTATTTGGTGTCCTTTTGCCGGACCTTTGTCACCTCGCCGGAGGAGATGGACAGCTCTCCCTCCTCTGTGGAGAGAAGTAGCTCTCCCAGGTCGCCGATTCCCGTGACACTGCCGCAGTGGGTCCTGTCTCCCACCTGCACCACCACCTCTTTTCCCATAAGGGACAGGCGGTCACGGTAGAAGGATAGAAATTCTCCCGTGGCGACGGTGGGCAATGCTTCTGCCAGCCCTTCTACGATTTTTTGGAGTAGAGCCACCCGACCGGGGGCAAAGCCACAGGCATCCTCAAGGGATGTGGCGATGTTTTTTATCTCTTCGGGCATGGGGACGGCATGCACGTTGATGCCGATGCCCACCACAGCCCACAGTGGCTCACCTGCGGGGGAAAAGCCGCATTCGGTGAGAATGCCGCACACCTTTTTCCCACCCAGCAGCAGGTCGTTGACCCACTTGATCTCTGCCTTCACAGGGCAGAGTGCCTCAATGGCTTTGGCGGTAACGGTGGCTGCCAGGGGGGTCAAAAGCCCCAGCTTTTCTTTTGGGGGTAGATTGCGTAGGATCAGGGATAGATACAGCCCGCCCTCCGGGGAATGGAAGGTGCGTCCCAGACGCCCCCGTCCCCCCGTTTGCCGACCGCTGATTACCAGAGATAGGTGGGGTGCCCCCTCATGCGCCATCTCCTTGGCACGCAGGTTGGTGGAGGGGATTTCCCCGTGGCACTCAAGTGTGCCGATGCCTGTCAAGGCGGAGCCTAGTATTTCAGCATTTAATCTGTCCTGCGACAGGGCATGCCCAGGGGTTCTGTCCGCCCCTAAAAACAGGGTGAGAGGGGCGAAGGCAGAGGGAATGGGATATTTGTCGGTCAGGGCGGCGGGATCACACAGAAGGTAGTCCCCTGCGGGGTCCGGGGTCAGTCCCGCCTCCCCAAGAGATAGGGGGGTGTCAGAGGGCAGAAGTGTGTCTGCCACGTCTACTAAAACGTTCTTCATCTGCCACTCTACGTGGGTGAAGATATGGCGTGTATCCTCCAGGGGCAGAATGCGGACAGGCTCTCCCCCAAGCCCTCGGACAAAGGCGAGGATGGCATCTCGGTCTGCCTCCCCCTCCACAGAGGGGAACTCGTATAGACCCGCCAGCAGTCCCTTTTTCGGGCGGCGGTGCAGCAGCACCCGATCTCCGTCCCGCAAAAGCAAAACGGTACGGATCTGGGTGCGACGGGGCTTTTTCTTTTCTCTTACGGGTAGGGTGTGTGCCACCCCCTCCCGGTGGGAGAGACAACGGTCTGCCAGGGGGCACAGGTCACAGGCAGGAGGTCTGCCCGGACCGCACAGGGTGGCGCCCAGCTCGATCAGCGCTTGATTAAAGTCCCCAGGGCGGTGGGGGTCTATGACGGCGGGCAGCTCTCTTTCATACTCTGCCTTCACGCGGGGGTCTAAAATATTGCGGGTGTCCAGGGTCAGGCGGGACAGCACACGCAGTACGTTGCCATCCACAGCCGCCACCCTTTCCCCAAAGGCAATGGAGGCGATCGCCCCCGCCGTATAGGTGCCGATGCCGGGCAGAGAAAGCAGGGTGGCGTAGTCCCGGGGCAGGTCTCCCCCGTGCTTTTCCACCATCACCTGTGCTGCCTTTTGCAGGTTGCGGGCACGGCTATAATACCCTAGCCCCTCCCACAGCTTATACAGCAGGTCCTCGGGGCACTGTGCCAGGTGGCGTGGGGTAGGCAGGGTTTCTAAAAAACGGGCGTAATACGGCTTCACCGCTTCCACCCGTGTTTGTTGCAGCATGATTTCAGACACCCACACCTGATAGGGGGTGAGTGCCTTTCGCCAGGGCAGATCCCGTCTGTTGGCATCATACCAGGCCAGCAGGGGTGCGGCGATAGAGGGAATGGAGTTCATAGGGGCTCCTTTTCAGCCTGGGTTAGAATAGGGTGCCGTCACAACCCCACTCGTCTGTATAGGAGAAGCATACGTAGACCCTGTTCGGGGCAATGGAGAGTATCCGGCTCACCACCTGGCAAATACGCGCGGTGAGGGTGTTGCAGTCGGCGCGCTGTGCCTTGCCCAGCATTGCCACACGGATATAGGCGGCGCCGTCGTTAGTACCTGCCATCCACAGGTTGGGGTTTTCCTTTACGGAAACCATGAGATAGGTCTCACTCTTGCCGGGGATCAGGGAAATGGCTTTGCCAAACTGGGTCTTTAGCTCCTCTGCCTGAGAGGGTAGAATAGGGGTATTGGCTTCCAGAGAAATATAGGGCATGGGTGTGCCTCCTTATTTTTAATAGAGAATGGTCAAAACCTGTTCACCCGAGAGCAGGGTGCGCAGATGCTGGGATAGCTGTGCGGCGTTTCCGAGAAATACACGGGGGGTGCGGTATACCATATAGTTCAGGCATGCCTCTGCCGTGGGGGGAGGGGCAATGGCGCCCACACCCATATCCACCAAAAGGTCGGCAAAGTCACGGCACCGCTTGACGCTGTGGGGCAGCTCCTCCAGCAGCTCTGCCATAGACAGCATCTGTTCTGCCGTCAGGGTCACGTTCTCACCTACGGTGAGCCCGCCCTCGGGCAGGGCGGAAAACAGCAGGGCAAAGGGAAGGAATGCCTCGGCGGAGAAATACACAGAGCTTTCGCCACCCTCGGCGGTGACCCGACCTTCGGCCAGCTCTACGTAGGTGCCTTCCCCTACCTGGTCAATACCAACTAACATCTCCGCCTCTGCCCGGGGTTCGGGGGAATAAAAGCCGTCCCGCAGGAAGGGGGAGGGAATAGCGTCGCCCTCTTCTACCCGATCCAGAAACTCTTCCAGGGTCTCTACTACGGGAGAGGCTGCCAGCACCTCCTCCAGCTCCAGAAGGCACGCCTTCTGGGAGAAAAGGCCGGAGCGGTGATACACCGCAGTGGCAGAGGTGGACATCTGCATCCCGTCAGAGGCGGCGGAGAGAATGCGGCCATCCTTTACAATATCAAACCACAGCTCCATGGCATAGCCTGTGGGCAGGCGTCCCTCACATGCCTTGTGGGGGTAGGACAGCACGTCGTCCTGATAGGTGTGGCGGATACAGCAATCCACCTCCACCCCCAAATCCTTTGCACGGGAGAGCATCTGGGCATAGCCCTCGTTTTCAGGCAGGGTACTTATCAGGTGAGAGCCGTGGGATTCGGCATCCGCATAGGTAGTATCACGCAAGGGTCGTAGCATAGGAAACTCCTTCAAAATCTTCTTATGAGTATTGTAACAGAAAGCTATCCCCATTGCAAGAAGGGGGGCAGGGGAGAGGGAATAAAAAAATTTCAGTCGGGTATTGCATTTTTTCTTTTCCTATGATATAATGACCTCTGCTGACTTGAAATGATATTCATTAAAATAAAAATAAAAGCGTCGTGAGACGCCAACGCTTCAGGAGGTGTTTGAAATGGCAAAGTGTGAA
>JAZORW010000229.1:0-8975 GCA_045656805.1 Eubacteriales bacterium
CTGTAACCGTAGGCACCGAGACCTACACCTATGAGGTAGCAGAGGACGGCACAGTTACCGTGACCGACCTGCACGCCGCAATGATCGCACATCAGCTGACCCTGAGCTTCACCACCGCTGATGGTGAGATCACCGGCACCTACTGCGTAGCAAACTTCCTGAACAGTGCCGCTACCAGCGAGGCATACACCACCGCACAGAATGAGCTGGCAATGGCTGCCGCCCTGTATATGAGCGCCGCCAGAGCCTATGCTCTGTCTATTTGATAGTAGGGGGTACGGCAATGGAATATGTAACTCCCGTACTGGAAATGCTTACCTTTGAGACCGAGGACGTGATCAGCACCAGCGAGCCTCTCGCCAGTGTTGTTCCCACTCTGGAAGATGACGTTTTCTAAGAATTAAGCAAAAAGCCACCTGCCTATGGCGGGTGGCTTTCTTTTTTTGTTTTAAGGGCTTTAAAATGCACCTTTGGTCTTGTTTTTTGCTTTTAAGTGCGTTTGTTAAACTTAGACAAAAGTATCATAAATTCCTTGTGCAAATTCTGTTGACACGATATTGCCTTTGTGATACAATAATCTCCGTAATCAATCGCTGTGAGGCATGACATGGATCTCTTTTTAGGTTTAGCAATCGCCCTTTTGGCAGGACTCTTTTTATCCCGCCCTGCAAAGCTACTGGGGCTTCCCGCTGTTACCGCTTATCTGGTGGCAGGTGTGCTGATCGGTCCCTACGTACTGGGCGAATTGGCAGACGTTCACGCATTCCGTTTCCTTGACCATTTGTATTTCACCGATGCCGATCGGGTAGCCAGCCTGGATATCATTACTGAGGTGGCACTGGGCTTTATCGCCTTCTCTATCGGTAACGAATTCCGTCTGTCGGCTCTGCGTACCGTTGGTAAGCAGGCGACGGTGGTAGGCATCGTGCAGGCAGTAGGTACCACCCTGGTAGTAGACGTGGCTCTCATTGCCATCCACCTGCTGTTCCCCGAGATCCTTTCCCTGACCTCTGCCGTGGTGCTGGGCGCGATTGCCTCTGCTACCGCTCCTGCCGCTACTATGATGGTCGTCAGACAGTATAAGGCTAAAGGTAAGCTGACCGCCATGCTGCTCCCTATCGTGGCTCTGGACGATGCAGTGGGCCTGGTGCTGTTTGCCGTTTCCTTCGGTATTGGTAAGGCATTGCTTTCCGGCGCTGTGGACGTGATCTCCATCGTGGTAAACCCCCTGCTGGAAATCGTAGGATCTCTGTTGCTGGGTGCCCTGGCAGGATGGCTCTTCTCCTTTAGTGAGAGATTCTTCCATTCCAGAACAAAGCGTCTGTCCATTTCTGTGGCCTTCGTATTACTTACCGTTGGTCTTTCCATTCTGGAAATTCCCATTGGCCCCATGACCCTGTCCTTCTCCAGCCTGCTTTCCTGCATGATGCTGGGAACCGTGTTCTGCAACATCTGTGACTTCTCTGAAGAGCTGATGGACAGAATTGAGCGGTGGACCGCCCCTATGTACGTTCTCTTCTTCGTGTGCAGCGGTGCCGCCCTGGATCTGCGAGTGTTTTCTGATTGGCACACCGTCTTCATTGGCGTAGCGTACGTGGTATTCCGTACCGTTGGTAAGTATTTCTGCAACTACGGTGGATGTCAGATGATGAGCTGCGACAGTGCCGTTACCAAGAACCTGGGTATTGCAATGCTTCCTCAGGGCGGTGTAGCCCTGGGTATGGCTACCCTGGCTGCTGCGGGCCTTGGTGAGGACGGAGAATTTATCCGATTGATTACACTCTTCGGCGTGTTGCTCTTCGAGCTGTTCAGCCCTGTGCTTTGTAAGCGGGCACTGATCCGTGCAGGTGACGTGACCCCCGAGGGCAGAAGCTCTCACCGTGGTAGGCGAGAGATCTCTGTACCTCACGATTATACCGAAAAAGGAGCTTAATATGAAAAAGGTAACGAAAACCGCTGTCTATGACACTCAGAATGCAACTCTTGTAAAGAAGGTGACCGTAGGCACCTACGGTGAGCCCACCGGCTATGAGGAGACCCTGTACGTCACTGACGAGGGGAAATACTTCTTATACGTAAACGGTGGTGCCGACTCTAAGTATCCCAAAGAGGATATTAAGGCCGGCTGTGCCGTCCTGAATGCATGGAAGAAGGCTAACCTGTAAAAACAGAAGCAGTCGCTTGGTTTCAAGCGACTGCTTTTTTTATTTTGTTTATCCCTTTTTCTTTTTACCCTTTCCCTTCTTATGGTCACGGATAGCGGTGAAGATCAAAAGACCCGTACACACTGCCGTAACGGCGGGGAGAGTAGCGATCAGGAGATAGTTACGGTCTGCACCAATCTTCACCTGGTCAAACAGAGCGTTATAGTAGGCGATGGTTTCATTGGGCAGGGTTTGGTACATCTGCATTCTCTCCGGCTCCTGAATATAGGATTCAGGCAGGTTGTACAGTACCTCGTATTCCATGGTGCCCTCTACGTAGTCGTAATACTCATTTGTAAGCACGGCGGTATTGGGAGAGGCGTAGCAGATATAGTTGGCGTTTAGAGCCGCAATATCAGGCTCTAAGAGGAAGTTAATAAAGAGATGCGCAGCACCGGGGTTGGTAGCAGAGGTGGGGATGCAGGCAGCATCCACGAAGAGGTTAGTGCCCTCTACGGGATAGTAGAACGCCAGATCCTCGTTTTCTGCCATCATGGAGAGGCAGTCGCCTGCATAGTAGGCGGCGATGGCGGCATTGCCGCCCTCCATAGTCTGGAAGATCTCGTCCATCACGTAGCCCTGTAGCAGTTCTCTCTGCTCCATCAGCTTTTTCTGTGCGGTGTCCCACATAGCCTGGTCGGTGCTATTGACGTCCATCTCCAGATAGAACTGCGCAATGCCAAAGGCGTCACGGGGGTTGTCAAAGGTGAGGATGTCACCCTTATACTTCTCGTTCCACATCAGGCTCCAGCTCTGGTCAGCCACGTCCTTCTCGTCCACCAGAACGGTATTGTAAATAATGCCCAGCATACCTACGGTATAGGGTACGGAATAGGCGTTCTCGGGGTCGTAGGACAGATTCAGATACTTTTCGTCGATGTAGTGATAGTTGGGGATGTTGGTAAAGTTCAGCTTTTGCAGCATGCCTTCCTCCCTTAGCTTACCCACCATATAGTCGGAAGGGATCACCAGGTCGTAGGCAACGGCGCCACTCTTCAGCTTTGCATACAGATCCTCGTTAGAGGCGTAGGTGGAATACACCACGTCAATGCCGTATTTCTTTTCAAACAGGGCAATGATATCAGCAGAGCCTTCGCTACCGTCTGAGATGTATTCACCCCAGTTGTAGACCACCAGTTTGGTTCCTGCGTACTCAGTTTCCACGTAGGTAACGTCATAGTCGCAGTCCTGGAATTCTTCTTCCTCCTCTTCCTCCTCGGCCCCACAGCTGCTAAAGATGGGCAGGGCGATGGCAAGGAGAAGGAGTAGGCTAAGAATGGACAGTAAACGCTTCATCATGCTTCACCTCCCGTTTGTGCCACCGCTTGGCTGGCGGTGCGACGGCTACGGCGGGTTCTGCGTCCACCCTGACGCTGTTTTTCAGAGCGGGCCTGTACGTAGTTGTTCAGCAGTAGCAGCACCAGAATCAGTGCAAACATTAAGGTGGACAGGGCGTACATATCGGGGGTGACACGCTTCTTGGTCATGGAATAGATCATGATAGGAAGGGTCTGGAAATCGCTGCCGGAGGTAAAATAGGAAATTACGAAGTCGTCAAGGGAAAGGGTGAATGCCATCAGCGCCCCGGTGAAGATGCCGGGAAGGATGGCGGGCAATTCTACCTTAAAGAAGGTCTGCCTGGGGGTACAGCCCAGGTCCATAGCCGCCTCGGACAAATGGGGGTCCATCTGACGGAACTTGGGCAAAATGGACAGGATCACGTAGGGCAGGCAGAAGGTAACGTGGGAAATCAGAATGGTAAAGAAGGAGAGGTTGTTATTTAGCCCCAGGAGATTTCCTACAAACACGAAGAACAGCATCATAGAGATACCCGTAACAATATCAGGGTTCATCATGGGGATGGCTGTTACCGTGTGGATGGTGTCGTGCACCTTCTTAGACCGCATATAGTACATGCCATACGCAGCCAGAGTGCCGATGAGGGTGGAGATCAGGGCAGCCGCAACCGCCAGGACCAGGGTGTTCTTCACCGCTACAAAAGCAGTGTCGGAGGCAAACAGCTCTCCATACCATTTCAGGGAAAAGCCCTGGAAAACGGCGGGGCTCTTACCGGAGTTGAAGGAATAGAGCACCATGACCGCGATAGGGGCGTACAGGATAATAAAGATCAGGGAGGTATAGATGCGAGATAATGCCTTCATTATGCCACTACCCCCTCTTCCTTATTGCCGTAACGGTTCATGATCCGCATGCTGAGCAGCACCAGGATCATCAGCACCGCAGATAGGGTGGCACCCATATTGTAGTTATAGTTAGACATAAACTGTCTCTCAATGGCGTCGCCTACCAGGATAATGGTACGCTTACTCATTGCCTGAGAGATATAGAAGGTGGAGATAGAGGGTACGAATACCATGGTAACTCCGCTGACGATGCCCGACAGGGACAGGGGCAGCTTTACTCTCAGGAGAGTGGCGAGGGGGGTACAGCCCAGGTCGGCTGCCGCCTCGATCAGTCGCTTATCCATTTTAGACAGCACAGAGTAGATAGGCAGCACCATATAGGGCAGGAAGTTATATACCATACCGAATACCACGGCAGCACCCGTGCCAAGGAACTGGATGGGTCCAATGCCTATATAGGAGAGGGCGGTGTTGATAATGCCGTTCTCTGCCAGCAGCTGGGTGAGAGAATAGGTACGGATCAGGAAGTTAGTCCACATAGGCAGCATGATCAGCATAATACACAGCTGCTGTGTGTGGGGCTTCATACGGCAGATGCAGGATGCCAAGGGGTAGGCTACCACCAGGCAAATCAGCGTGGCGGCAAGGGCATACCAGATAGACCGACCAAAGGTGGTCAGGTAAGAGGCGTCTGCCATAGCACGAATGTTCTCCAGAGTAAATCCACCGTCACCGTCTGTGAAGGTGTAGTATGCCACGAATATCATGGGAGCCACGATAAACAGGATACACCAGACCACGTGAGGTGATGCCGTGAGAGAACGCATCAGGCTCTTGTTCTTCATTGCTCAGTCTCTTCCTCCTCGACCTCATCCTCTTCCAGATCGGCGTTGGGATTAGACAGCTCCTCCATCTCGTCAGAGAAGGTAGAGTAGTCACCAAACATACCGGAGTACTGGGATTTATGCATGATATGGAAGGCGTCGGGATCAATGGAAAGACCGATCTCAGAGCCGGTCTGGGAGAAGTCGGTGCTCTGGATCATCCACTTAAAGCCGTTTACGTCAACGATATACTCATAGTGTACACCCTTGAAGGTGCAGGCGGTGATCACACCGCGCAGTACACCTGCCTCAGGGCTAACGATATCGATATCCTCGGGGCGGATAACCACGTCTACTGCCTCACCGGGGGCAAAGCCACCGTCTACGCAGGGGAAGGTAAGACCGTTGATGGTTACCTGCTTATCGCAAGGCATAGTGCCGTCTACAATATTGGACTCACCGATAAAGTCGGCAACGAATGCGTTGACAGGCTCGTTATAGATATCCGTGGGGGTGCCGATCTGCTGAATGTGACCGTCCTGAATGACCACCACGGTGTCAGACATGGAGAGTGCCTCCTCCTGATCGTGGGTGACGTAGATAAAGGTGATGTTGGTGGCCTGCTGGATTTCCTTCAGCTCCTTCTGCATGTCCTTTCTCAGCTTCAGGTCCAGGGCTGCCAAGGGCTCGTCCAGAAGCAGAACGCGGGGCTCGTTGATCAGAGAACGGGCGATGGCAACACGCTGCTGCTGACCGCCGGAGAGGGAGGTCACGTCACGGTTTTCAAAGCCACACAGGGATACCAGCTTCAGCATCTTCTGTACCCGCTCATCGATCTCCTCACGGCTCATGCGACGGGTACGGGGGTTGCCCTTCTTATCCAGGGTGCCCGTGGGCACACGCTTCATACGCAGGGCGAATGCAATGTTCTCATACACGTTCAGGTGGGGGAACAGGGCATATCTCTGGAAGATGGTATTTACAGTACGCTTATGAGGGGGAAGGGCAGTAATATCCTTTCCGTCAAAAATCACGGTGCCCTCGTCGGGAGTCTCAAAGCCACCGATCATTCTGAGAAGGGTGGTTTTACCGCATCCGGAGGGACCCAAAAGGGTTACGAATTCCTTATCCCGTATGTATAGATTGATGTTGTCCAGAACCCTTTGTCCATCAAAGGTTTTACATAGGCCATTCAGTTCGATCAGCTTGCTCATAGCGATCCTCCATTACTTGTATTGTAACAGATAAAAAGCGGCGATTTTTAGGGGAGTCAACCTCGGAAAAAGCACCGTTTTATTATGTAATACGAATTATAGCAAATATCTTAGGTGAATGCAATATCTTTTGTAAAAAAACATGAAATATTCTGAATTAAACACAATTAGGCACGAAAAGTCTGGAAAATCTCCGCGAAAACTTTGAATTCCTCTTTTTTTCTCTTTAATTCTCTCGTTTTCTCTTGTTTTTAGAAATTGATCCCCCGGGGCATTCCAAAGAAAAAAGAGAGCGTAGACAGAGCAAAGCAGGGTAAAATCCTTCTCCCGTCTGCCAAAGAATGAAAAGAGACCCAAAAAGTCCCAAATACAGCATGGTAGCGGATAGAATTTGTCTGACCAGATACAGGCATCTGTCAGTGACGCGGGGGGCTAACAGACAGCATAAAATGCGTTCCCCGTCCATCTTCGGCATGGGAATCAGATTACAAACAGCAGTGTACAGGCTGACACGTCCGAAATCCACCGCCCAGGGGAGTAGCTCCGGGCATAAAAAGGAAACAAAAAAGCACCCCAGGTTTGCTAAGGGACCTGCCATGGCGGAAAGGAGCTCCTGTCGATATGTCATGGGCACTGACTGCCGCAGACGGAAGCCACGGCTGACAGGCAATAGTGCAGGGGAGGGTAGCCCCAGGGCAGAAAATGCCAGCAGATGTCCCCCCTCGTGGAACAAAGCAGACAGCACCACGCACATAAATAGATAGACCCCCTCAAAATAGCAGACAGCCCCTACCCATAAAAGAGTAGGTAGCCCCAGTAGAAGATACCCCAAATAGCGTCTCATAGTTCCCTCCATATTTCCATCTTATACGGAGAGTGGGGGAAATAGAAAAGCAAGGACGCAAATGCGTCCTTGCTAACTAACAATTAATATGCCTTACCCCAGTAAACCAGGTGCTTCGCTTCCTTACCGCATACCACGCAGGTGTTGCCTACAGGCTCACCGCCATTGAAGGGAATGCAACGGGAGGTAACGTCTGCCACTTCCTTCAGCTTCTCTTCGCAGGCTCTGTCACCGCACCACATAGCACGGATATAGCCACTCTTGGTAGCAGCGATCTCGGTGAGTGCCTCCATGGTGGGGGCATCCCAGGTGCGTTCCTGACGGTTCTGGCATGCCTTTTCGTACAGAGCGGCACGGAGCTTCTCCAGGGTTTCGGGAATCGCGGTCTCCAGATCCTCCAGACGAACGAAGGTCTTTTCTCTGTTATCACGGCGTACCAGTACGCACTGGCCCCCCTCAATATCTCTGGGACCGATCTCCAGGCGGAGGGGTACACCCTTCATCTCATATTCAGAGAACTTCCATCCGGGAGAGTTGTCGCTGTCATCCAGCTTTACACGGCAGAACTTAGACAGACGGTCACGCAGTGCCTGTGCTGCCTCAAGAACGCCCTCCTTGTGCATCTGTACGGGGATGATCACCACCTGAATGGGTGCAACTGCGGGAGGCAGAACCAGACCGCTATCATCGCCGTGGGTCATAATGATACCGCCGATAATACGGGTGGATACGCCCCAGGAGGTCTGGTGGCAGTACTTCAGCTGGTTGTCCTTATCCAGGTACTGAATGTTAAATGCCTTGGCAAAGCCCTGACCAAAGTTATGGGTGGTACCGCCCTGCAGTGCCTTACCGTCGTGCATCAGAGCCTCGACGGTGTAGGTAGCCTCAGCCCCTGCGAACTTCTCCTTATCGGTCTTACGGCCTCTCAGGACGGGCATACCCAGATCCCCTTCAAAGAAGTTGGCATAGATGTCCAGCATTCTCAGGGTCTCTTCCTGTGCCTCCTCTGCGGTGGCGTGCATGGTGTGACCCTCCTGCCAGTGGAATTCACGGCTACGCAGGAAGGGACGGGTGGTCTTCTCCCATCTTACAACAGAGCACCACTGGTTATACAGCTTAGGCAGGTCTCTCCAAGAGCGGATGATGTTTGCATAATGCTCACAGAACAGGGTCTCAGAGGTGGGGCGCACGCACAGACGCTCGCTGAGCACCTCAGAGCCACCCATGGTGACCCATGCCACCTCGGGGGCAAATCCCTCAACGTGATCCTTTTCCTTGTTCAGCAGGGATTCAGGAATGAACATAGGCATTGCCACGTTCTCGTGTCCCGTTGCCTTAAAGCGAGAGTCCAGAATTCTCTGGATGTTCTCCCAAATGGCGTAACCATAGGGGCGAATGATCATACAGCCCTTAACGCTGGAATAGTCGATCAGGTCTGCCTTCTTCACAATATCGGTATACCAACGGGCAAAATCCTCCTTCATAGGGGTGATCTGCTCGACGAATTTCTTGTCGGTGTTTGCCATCCTTGTATCTCCAATTTTTATAATACGGAATCAAATAATTACCAACCTTCATTATATAAAAAGGAAGGCTCTGTGTCAAGCCCCGTGCCGAAAACTGTTCCATATGACAAAAGAGGGCAGGAAAACACATTTTTTATGCTGCAAACCCACAAAAATGAAAAAACCGCTTGCAAAAAATTCATTTCAGGGTTATAATTAGAAAAAATAAATGCAAAAATG
>JAZORW010000230.1:0-2874 GCA_045656805.1 Eubacteriales bacterium
GGATTGGGAAGATACACGCTAAAGCGTGATGCCATACGCCTGCGGCGATTCCATGCTCACCTGCGGTGAGATTCCATGCCAATCCTGCGGATTGAATAAAAAATCCGCAACCTGTTGCGGTATGGAATTGGCACGAAGTGCCGTATGGAATCAGCACGGAGTGCTGGATGGAATCAATCCGACGGATTGGGAAGATACACGCTAAAGCGTGATGCCATACGCCTGCGGCAATTCCATGCTCACCTGCGGTGAGATTCCATGCCAATCCTGCGGATTGGATAAAAAAATCCGCACACCTGCGTGTACGGATTTTTTGGTGGAGACAACAGGACTCGAACCTGTGACCCCTTGCATGTGAAGCAAGTGCTCTACCAACTGAGCTATGCCTCCTTTGGCGTGCCGTGTGGAAATGGTGGAGACAACTGGACTCGAACCAGTGACCCCTTGCATGTCAAGCAAGTACTCTAACCAACTGAGCTATGCCTCCGCTAACACACTGCGAATGTTATTATAACAAGCCCCGGGGCAAAAAGCAAGACTTTTTTTATTATCTTTTCGGAAAGGAGCAGGTATGCAGTATATTGAAGCCACCGGCAGACTGGAAATCACCGTAGGCGAGCTGGTTTCCATCTCTCGCCGCCACCGTGCCGCCGCCTACCTGCCCCGGGAAGAAGAACGGCTGGGAGAGCCCCCCTCTCAGGGCCTTAGGCTGTGTCTTGCGGGCAGAGAAGACCCCCTGCCCATCCGCTATGACACCGATTGCAGTATCACCCCCTGCACCCTGCTGGGAGAGGCAGACGGTCTGGACGATACCACCCTGACCCTCATTCGCACCCTCTCCTATGGAGGAGAGAACCCTCCCGCCGAGGCACTAGCACAGCTGCGTGGGGAGGGCTATTGCCTGCTCCATATGCTACACCGGACCACGGGCCGCACCTATACCCTCCGCCTTCTGTTCGTGGGGCAGGACAGCCCCGCCCCCAGGATGAGGGAGGAAACACCCACACCCGAGGATACCGCCCGCTTCTTTGACAGACTGATGGCAAGCCTGGCGGTATATGCCGCCCCCGAGATCCAGCGGGTCACCCGCCGTCTGCCCTCCATGCGAAAAATGCCCTTCCCATACGGTCAGCCCAGAGAAGGACAGAGAGAGCTGATGGAGACCGTCTATACCGCCCTGGGCCGTGGCAAGCGGCTCTACGCCTGTGCCCCCACGGGCATTGGCAAGACCGTGTCTGCCCTGTTCCCTGCCCTGCGCCTTTTGGGTCAGGGAAAATGCAACCGCGTCTTTTATCTGACCCCCAAGGGCACTGCCGCTGCTGCGGCTGCCGCCGTTATTGAGAAGCTGACCCGGGGGGGTGCCTCCATTAAGGCGGTGCGCCTGTATGCTAAGGAAACCCTGTGCATGGGTGGCGGTGCCTGTCGGGCGGGGGAAAAATGCGGCTTCTCCCCCAATGCCGCCAACCGTCTGGAGGAGGCAGCCAGAGAGCTGCTGGATAGCGATACCCCCGTGGTAGGTGAGGAAGAGCTGCTCACCGCCGCCCGTGCCTGGCGGGTCTGCCCCCATGAGCTGTCCCTGACCTACAGCACCTACTGTGACGTGATCATCGGGGACTATAACTACCTCTTCGACCCCCGCGTGGCACTGAAGCGGTTTTTCACCACGGGCGACACCAAGAGCTATTTCCTCATTGACGAGGCACACAACTTAGTGGACCGTGCCAGGGAAATATTCTCCACCTCCCTGTCCCTCTCCTATTTTGACACCCTTCTGTCCCTCTTTGACAGCCCCAAAACCAAGGAAGCAATTTTGCGAGTAAAGGACGCCTTTTCTCTCATGGTACGCACAGCCCTCCGTGGCCTGGTGCAGGAGAGCCCCAGCGGGGAAAAGACCGCCTTCCTCTCCACGTCCGACCTGCCCCTGGACTACCTCCCCCTGCTCTATGAGCTGGCATACGCCCTGGAGGAGAGCCTGTACGGCACCGCCCGGGATAAGGCAACTGCCCTTGCCATCCGTGGGGCGTACTACGAGATACGGAGCCTGATTGATAAGCTGTCCCTATACGACCACCGCCATATTTGCTTTTTGACCTACCTTGGGGGAGACCTGACCTGTCGCACCCTGTGCCTTGACCCCGCAGAGGTAGTTTCCCGCCGTCTGGCTTTGGGTATGGGTGCGGTGCTGTTCTCCGCCACCCTCACCCCCGTTTCCTATTACCGTGAGATATTGGGGGGCGAGAAATCCGGCATGACCCTGGAGCTGCCCTCCCCCTTTGAGGAAAAGAACCTCTGCGTGGCAGTGATGGACAGACTGTCTGTGAGAGAATCCATGCGTGCCTCCTCCATGAAGGATACCCTCCGTGCTATCCTGACCCTGGTGAAGGCGAAGCCCGGAAACTACATGGTCTTCTGCCCCTCTTATAGCTATATGGAGAAGCTGCACGGCATGCTCACCCGTGCGGTGCCGGGGCTCCCCACCCGCCTGCAAAAGAAGGGGATGACCCACGCTGAGCGGGAGGAATTCCTCTCCGCCTTTGACGCCCATGCGAAGCAGGCCCTTCTGGGATTCTGCGTCCTGGGCGGCATCTACGGCGAGGGTGTGGACCTGGTAGGTAAGCGGCTCATCGGTGCCGTGGTCATTGGTGTGGGCCTCCCTGCCCTGTCTGACGACAGAGAAGCCATCCGTGCCTATTTTGACGACAAGTGCGAGTGCGGAAACGCCTACGCCTACGTCTACCCCGGCTTTAACCGCGTGCTGCAGGCAGCGGGCAGAGTCATTCGTGACGAGGGGGACAGGGGCGTGGTGCTTCTCATCGACGACCGCTTCGGCATGGAGGAATACCGCCGTCTGATGCCAAGTCGGAGGCCAAGCGG